>DATBKN010000328.1:0-2758 GCA_036555845.1 Gemmatimonadaceae bacterium
GCGTGGTACGACAATGTGCCGATCGTGAGTTGGCTCCTGCTCCGCGCTCGCTGCCGAGCCTGCGGTATACCCATTTCGATGCAGTACCCGGCGGTAGAGCTGCTCGTCGCGTTAGGCTGGATGCTGACAGCGCTGGCTTTCGGTCCCACGCTCACTGCTCTTCGCGTCGCTGTCTTCGGCACGGTCATGCTCGGAATCGCCGTGACGGATCTCAAGCACTACCTCATTCCGGACGGCTTCACGGTTTTCGGCTTCATCTTCGTGCTGGCGACGTCGATTCTCGCGTTCGTGATTGGCGATGTCTCGCCGTTCGCCGATCCCTGGGGTGCGCTGGTCGGAGCCTGTACGGGCGCCGGTGCCATCGCCATTGTCGGCTGGCTGGGTGAGGCGATGCTCAAGCGCGAAGCGATGGGCTTCGGAGACGTCACGCTGATGGCCGTCGTCGGCGGGGCGCTCGGTCCGACGCGTGCGTTGCTCGTGATCTTCGTCGGAGCGGCGTTAGGTGCGGCGACGTTCCTGCTCGTCGTTATGCCGCTGACGCGATTCAGGCGCGCGGCCGTCGCCACACCGCTGGCGGAGGCGGAAGGCGAGGCTACAGCGGATGACGGCGGCGGCCGGTCGGAGATGCCTAACGTACCGTTCGGCGTATTCCTGGCACCCGCCGCTGTACTCATGCTCCTCTTCGGCGAGCGACTCATCGCCTGGTATCTTGGCCGGCTGGGGGGCCCGCAGTGAGCGTCCTCGAACGCTTCACTCGCGATCTCACGAGCGAAGCACGTGAGGGGCGCCTGGATCCGATTCGCAGTCGCGCGGAGGAGATTGCGCGCGTCATCGACATCTTGCTGCGCCACGGGAAGAACAATCCGGCGCTGGTTGGTCCGGCGGGCGTCGGCAAAACAGCAATCGTCGAAGGACTCGCGCAGCGGCTCGTCAAAGGCACGGTCCCGTTAGGCCTTCGCGAGACGCGCATCCTCGCCGTAGATCACGTCGCCTTGCTGGCGGGCACGACGTATCGCGGTCAGTACGAGGAGCGGATCCGCGGGTTGGTGGCCGAGACGCGTGCAGACCCGACTGTCATTCTCTTCATCGACGAGCTGCACAACCTCATCGGACAGGGCACGGCGTTAGGTGCGGCGATGGATGCCGCCAACATGCTCAAGCCGTCCCTCGTGCGCGGTGACTTCCGCGTCATCGGCGCGACGACCGAAGACGAATACGATCGCTGGATCCGCGGGGACCCGGCGCTGGAGCGACGCTTCCAGCGCATCATCGTCCGCGAGCTATCGGCCGAGGAGACCCTTGACGTCCTCCACGCCCGGCGCGACCGGCTCGAGCGACACCACAACGTCGTCATATCGGAGGAGGCAGTTCGCGCTTCCGTGGAGCTAACGGACAAGTATCAGCTCGATCGCCATCGTCCGGACCGCGCGATCGACGCCCTGGACGAAGCGTGTGCTCACACTCACGCCGTCGCGCGCTATTCGCCCGAATCCGAGCGCCTCATCACGGTCAGACGGCAGCTCATCAGCCAACGCCAGCGCACGCAAGCGGCGACGGGGAGCCAGGAGGATGCACCGCAGGACGACGCCCTCGAAAACTTCGCGCGCGACGGCATCTCGGCGCTGCAGCGCTTTGGAGCCGAGCTCGAAGCGATGTTCGTCGGTGGGGACGCGGGGGTCGAAGTGCCGCCGCCTCGAACCGTCGCGCCAGCTCCGCCCATCATTGATGCTGCGCCGCTGCCTAACGTAGAGTCCCTCGAGTCCGTGGAAGCCGCATTGCAGACTCGGCTCGTCACAGAAGGAATCGTTGTCCGAGGAGTCGACGTCGCCCGTGTGGTGGCGCTCGCAACCGGTACATTTGTGTCATGGACATCCGACACCGTAGCAATCGAACAGCCAGCGCCACCTACATAGTCGCGCTCGCGCTCACGGCGTGCTCTCGCGGTGAGGGAGCCGCGAGCGCCGACGGCCCGTACGCTCGCCAAGCGACGCGCGCGATCCCGAAGCTCGAAGAGGGGACGGGACTCAAGTTCAAGTCGCCGCCGAAACTCGAGATGCGCACCAAGGACGAGGTGCGGAAGTTCCTCGAGGACAAGCTCGCGAGCGAGATGCCCGCCGAAGAGTTCACAGGACAGGAGCGGACGTACAAGCGTTTCGGCCTCATCCCCGACACGCTGAACCTGCGCACTTTCATGGTTGGGTTGCTTACCGAACAGATCGCGGGCTACTACGATCCTGCGGCGAAGGTGCTCTACGTTGTCGAAGGTGCCGATCCGGCCCTGATCGACATGACAGTGAGCCACGAACTGGTTCACGCGCTGCAGGATCAGTATTTCAACCTGGATTCGTTGCAGAAACTGCGTGGGAACAATGATCGCCAGGTCGCGGCGCAGTCCCTGCTCGAGGGACAGGCGATCTTCGAACAGATGTCCGCGACGATCGGCGAGCGCGCGCTCACGACGGCACTGCCAGGCACCTGGGACCGCGTGCGCGACCTCATCCGGCAGAACAACGAGTCGATGCCGCTGTTTTCGCGCGCCCCGTTCGTGATTCAGGAGACGCTGCTCTTTCCATATCTGAGCGGCGCCGAGTTCATCCGCCGCGCCAAGGAAAAGAAGCCTAACGCGAATTTCCTGCAGGACGTTCCCGCTTCGACGGAGCAGGTCGTTCATCCCGAGCGTTTCTTCGAGAGTCGCGACGATCCGACGGACATCACGTTGCCACCGCCTCGCGTTGGCAAGGTGGCGTATGAGAACAAC
>DATBKN010000329.1:0-7226 GCA_036555845.1 Gemmatimonadaceae bacterium
GCGACACGCCGAGCTCCTGGCCGATCTGGCGGATGTCGCCGCTCCTGCCCTTATAGGCAAACGCGGTCGTGCGCGGCGTAACGCGCACGCGGCCAAGTTGTGCGAGTGCGCCTGTAATTTCCTCCGTCACGCCGTCACTGAAGTACTCGTTCGTCGAATCGGCGCTCATGTTGACGAAAGGAAGCACCGCGATTGATGGGGGAGCGCTTGCAGTGCCGCGCATTGCACGCACGCCGAGTACTGCTGCGACCAGCGCTGCCGCCGCGACCGACAGGAGTCCCAGGCGGCGCCAGCGTAACGCGGGTTTGGCGGTCACACGGGCCGTACTTGCGGTGTCAAACGCGGCGTCGAGCGCTCGGCTGAAGTCCCCCGTAGTTGCAAAACGATCGGCTGCATTCTTGGCCAACGCGCGCTGCAACACGGCGTCGACGCTCTGCGGCACGCCGGCTCGATGTGCGGACGCGGAAGGCACCGGATCGCGCAGGTGCTTGGCCAGCAGTGCACCAGGATGGCCCCGGTACGGCGGCACGCCTGTCAGCATTTCGAAAACCACGCAGGCAAGTGAGTACGTGTCGCTTCGGGCATCGAGCGCGTCGCCGGCCGCGTGCTCCGGGCTCATGTAAGCCGGCGTGCCGACAAAAACGCCGGTGTGCGTTAGGCGATCGTCGCGTTCCGACGTCGGTCTGTGTGCGATGCCGAAGTCCGCGATTGTTGCGTGATCCTCCTCGAGAAGGATGTTGGCCGGCTTCACATCCCGGTGCACGACACCAGTGCGATGCGCGTAATCGAGACCCGCCGCCACCTGAGACGTAATGCGGCGAACGTCAGCGAGCGGGAGCGGCTCGCGGCTCGCCAGGCGGTCGCGCAACGTCCCGCCACTCACGAGGGGCATCACGTAGTAGAGAAGACCCTCCGACTCACCCGAGTCATACAGCGGGAGGATGTTGTGGTGCTGCAGGCCAGCAACGAACTCGATTTCTCGGCGAAACCGCTCGCCACCTAACGCGGATGACGCAGTAGCATCCAGCAGTTTGAGCGCGACGGAGCGGTGGTGCTTGGTGTCTTCGGCCTGATAGACCGTGGCCATCCCGCCGCGTCCGATCTCATTTCGTAACGCGTAGGCCCCGATCGTGCGGCCTGTGAAGGACGGCCCTGTTCGTTCCCGCACGGCGTCCGCGAGCCGATCGGGCGACATTTCGAAGAGCGGATGCACGGAGTCCTCGGCCTGCAGCATCGCGAGGACCTCATCTCGCAGCGCGGTATCACCCTGCACCGAGTCATCTACAAAGCGCGCGCGGTCATCCGCAGGTCGTTCGAGCGCCTGCTCGAATAATTCCACCACTTTCTCCCAACGATCGGTGCTCACTCGAACAGCGCCGCTCCCGAAGTCCTACGCGTTAGTTGTGCCGTGAGCCACGCGCGTGCTGCTCGCCAATCGCGCTCAACGGTTGCTGTCGAAATGCCCATTAGCTGAGCCGTATCCGCGGTGGAGAGTCCGGCAAAGACGCGGTGCTCCACAACCAGGGCGCGACGCTGATCGAACGACGCGAGACGTTCGAGCGCGTCGTCCAGCGCGACGAGATCGTCGGGCCTAACGGGAGACGCGTGCATCGCGTCGTCGTATGTGAACACCAGAGGCTCTGCCCCCCCGCGCTTCTGAGCCACGCGCTGGCGCCCGAGATCGATGAGCACCTGCCGCATCGCGCGTGCGGCGATCGCAAAGAAGTGTGAGTCATTCTTCCACGGCGTGTCGCCTGAGGCGGCCAGCTTGAGGTAGGTCTCGTGCACGAGCGCGGTCGTGTCCAGCGTCACCGGTGCCCTTCCGGCACGCACGCGGTGCGCCAGCCCCTGCAGCTCAGCATAAACACGCGTAAACAGCGTGTCGACACCGGCTTGCGGCTCTGTCGACTCGCTCGCGTTGGGGTCCGACGGAGTATGCATCACGGTGGCTACAGCCTGGCAAAACTTGGTCTCGCCGATTCGCGGGACGCAAGCACTGGGATCTGCGTGATGGGTTTCGAGTGTGTTCCCCGTAGAGCGCGCGTGAGAGGACCGGACTTCCCGGCCTGCTTCTCAATAGGTCTCCCGGAGGAACTTCACATGCGCGCTTCCAAACTCTCACTCGCGGTCGCGACGGTCTCGTTGATGGCATGCAGCGACACGCCGCTCATCACCGCGAACAATCAGTCCACAACCGCGAACAACGAGACACCCGCGACGCAGAACGCGATCGTTTACTGGAACGGCGTCGCACGATCGCTCGTCGCCAGGAATGGCTCTTCGTCTCTGGCTGCCATGCGCGGGTATGCACTCGTGGCGCTGTCGCAGCATAACGCGGCAGCCGTGGTGTCAGACCAGAACGTTCACGCGGCGGTTAGTGCGGCTGCTGTGGCAACTCTCACGTACCTCTATCCCAACGAGCAAGCGGCGCTCGATTCACTGCTGCAACTCTTCCTTGCCAATACAGGCGTGGAGGGTGCAAACGTCGGCCGCTCGATCGCCGCGCGAATCGTCGCGTATGCACAAACTGATCGATTCTCCGCGCCGTGGCAGGGTACCGTGCCAACAGGACCAGGGATGTGGTTCAGCAGCACACCTCCCGTCGGCGCCACGATCGGACAGGCCAAGACATTCTTTCTCTTGGCAAACAATCAATTCCGGCCCGTGCCGCATCCGGCGTTCGGATCACCCGAATTCCTGGAAGGGCTCGCTGAAGTTAGGCGTATCGCTGCGACACGCACGCAGGAGCAGGATTCGATTGCCAAGTTCTGGGCATTGCCGGTTGGGACCTATGGGGCCCCAGGCTACTGGAACGACGAAGCCTCGCGCCTAACAACAAAGTTCAGGCTCAGCGAGCGTCGCGCGGCACACCTGCTGGCGCTGATGCACATGACCGCGTACGACGCGCTCGTGGCGTCGCATGAAGCGAAGTACACCTACTGGCTGCTTCGGCCGACGATGGCAGACCCGAGCATCACGTTGGCAATCGGATTGCCTAACTTTCCCTCGTATCCTTCGAATCACTCGACGATTTCGGCGGCAATGGCTGCCGTGCTCGGAGCCGAGTTGCCGGCTGAGCGCGCGCGTCTCTCGCGCCTCGCTGACCAGGCCGCGATTTCGCGAGTGTATGGCGGCATTCATTATGGCTTTGATTGCACCGCAGGTCTCGCACTTGGCCGCAGAGTGGCTGCGTGGGCGCTGGATCACGATGTAGCGCTGCGTCAGCAGTTCCCGCTCAAATAGGTCCAACGCAGGATAACGGGTGCGGCGGTGAACGAACGCAGTTCACCGCCGCTGATGTTACTCGTTGTGCAGGACGACGCCCGGCTGCGTACGCGCAGCGCGTCGTGCGGGGGCGGCACTGGCGACTAGCACGACAAGGCCGGTCACAACTACGACTCCCGCCAGTGTGATGGGATCCCCGGGTTTCACTCCGTAAAGGAGCTGGGCCATCGCGCGCGTCAGCACGAGCGCCAGGGCGACACCTAACGCGAGACCGACACTGGCCTGACGCAACCCCGAAGCGAGGCTGAGCCTGACTAGCTGCCCGGGCATTGCGCCGAGCGCTGCCCGGATGCCGAATTCGTGCGAGCGCGATGCGACGACCTGCGAGACGATCCCGAAGATTCCGATCGCCGAGACTACAAGCGCGAGCGCTCCAAAGAGACCAAGCAGCTCCATCGCGAAGCGCGGCTCGGCGATCGAAGTGCCGACGACTTCCTCCATCGTACGCACGTCGAACACCGGGAGGCGCGGGTCAATCTCCCTGATCACGGCGCGTAGCGGAGCGATGAGACTTCTGGGATTCTGATCGGTGCGCACGACGAGGGTCATGCTGCGCAGCGTATTCCCTGGCGCGCGCGCGAAGTGCGCCAGCGTCACATAGAACTGCGCTTTGACTTCACGAGTGAGCGCGTTGTGGCGCACGTCGTCGACGACACCCACGACTGCATACGTGAGGCCGCTGTCGCTGCCGCCAATGCGAACTCTCTTGCCAAGGGGATCGCGCCCCGCGAAGTACTTCTCCACGAAACGCTGGTTGATCACCATGGCCAGCGGGCCATTGAAGTCATCTCGCGATTCCAGGACTCGCCCAGCGGTGGTTCTGAGCCGCATCGTCTCGAAGTAGCCTGGAGTGACCACCTGCCAGTCCGCTGGCGTACCCTGGTTAGGCGGCGGCGTATAGCCCTCGACTCCAACGCCCCAGTCACCCATTTCAGACGCCAAAGGGAGCAGACGAACAGCAGCGACGTTCTTCACCGACTGCATCGTTGCGACGCGGCGCTGGAGCTGATCCCAGAACGACACGACGCGAGCGGAATCCTGATACCACGCCGCTGGAGTGAACACGCGCATCGTCACGACGCCCTTGGGGTCGAAGCCGGCGTCGATCGCGAATAGGTTCACCACGCTACGGACCATGAGTCCTGCGCCGACCACCAGGATGACGGCCAGCGCGACTTCGACGGTCACGAGCGTTTGCCTCCAACGCAGCTTCCCTGCTCCCGCAGTATTCGCGCGTCCCCCTTCCTTGAGCTCATTCGCCGGCGCGACGCGTCCGGCCTGCAGGGCCGGAAGCACGCCGCATAACAAGGCCGACAGGCCAGCGACGCCTAGCGTGAAGACGAGTAGCATCGGGTCAGCGTGGGCTTCGGCAAGGCGCGGCAGTCCGGCCGGGGCCGTCTGCCTAACAAGCGAGAGGCCCAACACAGCCAAGCCGACACCGGCCGTGCCGCCGAGTGCAGCGAGAAGGCCGCTTTCGGCGATGAGGAGGCGCGTTAGGCGTCGTGTACCGGCGCCAAGGGCAACTCGTACGGCAAGCTCTCGGCGCCGCGCTTCGCCGCGAACGAGCAAGAGACCTGCGACGTTCGCGCAGGAGATGAGCAGCACGAAGCCGACGGCCCCGAAGAGGATGAGCAACGCACGCCGGATACTGCCCGTCACCTGATCACTCACGCCGACAGTGAAGGCGCGGAATTGCAGGTCGGGGTTGTAGATCCCGTCCTTTACGAGGCGAGCGACGTACGCGTCCAGCTCACGATTCGCGCCTTCGATCGTCGCTCCAGGCGCGAGTCTGGCCACGCCGTACCAGTTGTGACTCCCGCCATTCCGATCGAAGGCAGGTCCAGGTACCGCCCCCTCACTCGCCGCATCGGTCGCGAGAGGAACCCAGGCCTCTGACTTACCGTCGCTACCGAAGTCCAGCGGCAGCCGGAAGCCCTCCGGCATCACCGCGACGACGGTCGATGCCGCACCGTTCACCTGAATCGCGCGGCCAATGATCGAGCGATCGCCTGCATAACGCCGCTGCCAGAGGTCATAGCCTAACGCGATCACCTTTGGCCCGTTGGGGCGGTCCTCCTCCGGCGTGAAGTAGCGTCCCAGGATGGGCGACACGCCGAGGATCTTGAAGACGTCGGCTGTCACGTCTCCTGAACGCACACGCTCGGACTCGTCGCCGTCGCTCAGCGTGACAGAATTGTCGGTGAAAAGGCCGACGCCGTTGAAGGATTTGATTTCGCTGTTCCACGCTTCGAACTCGTCGTACGAGAGCCACGTCTGTGGGAATCCCTTCCAGGAGCTCCACACGACGGCGATGCCAGCCGGGTCGCCATACGGGAGCGGCTTGAGCAGCACAGCCTTCACCACGCCAAAGAGCGTTGTCGTGGCGCCGAGACCTAACGCGAGAGTCAGAACGACGAGGACGGTAAAGCCAGGTCGCCGTCTGAGCGATACCCAGCCGAAGCGAAGGTCCTGGCGCAGCTCGTCCAGCCAGCGCGAGCCGCGTTCATCGCGCACTTCGTCTTTGTAGCGCTCGACAGCGCCGAATGCCCGTCTGGCTCGCGCCTTCGACTGCTCGGGCGAAAGACCCTGCTGCATGTTGTACTGTGCCTCCATCTCGATGTGCGTGCGTAGCTCTTCGGCCATTTCGCGTTCCTGCGCACGACGGCGAAGCAGCGACTGGACGGCGGATCGAAGCTCGTGGAACCACGCCATATCACACTCCGTGGAAGGCGAACCGAAGCACGCGATTCACCGCGCCTGACGAGCGCTCCCACTCGTTGCGTTCTGCAACCAGCTGCCGTTCCCCTTCACGGGTGATCGCGTAATAGCGGGCGCGCCGATTGTTATCGCTGGCACGCCATTCAGACTTCACCCATCCGCGCCGCAGCATGCGTTGCAGTGCCGGGTAGAGCGAGCCCTGATTGACGTCAAAGACCTCGTTGGAGATCTGACGCAGCCGGAAAGAGATTCCCCACCCGTGCATCGGCTCGAGCGTGAGAATCTTGAGTACGAGCAGGTCGAGTGTCCCTTGCAGGACTTCCGAGCGCGATGTGAGAGGCATGGCTCTCCTTTAGATGCCCAAAAGGAGAAGATGGTTTATCGCCCCTTCGCACGCAACGCGGCATCGTCGCACGATCGTCGCTTCTTGACTGCCACCGCCGGCGAGGCTAAGACGGCAGGCCATGAATCGCGCCATCCTAGCCCTCGACCAAGGCACGACGAGCTCTCGCGCCATCATCTTCGACCACGATGGATCGATCCGAGCCGTCGCTCAGAAAGAATTCAAGCAAATCTTCCCGCAAGCGGGCTGGGTCGAGCATGACCCGCAGGAGATCTGGCAATCACAGCTCGACACAGCTCACGAGGTGCTCGCCAAAGCCGGCCTAACGGCTAACGACGTCGCCGCGATCGGCATCACGAATCAGCGCGAAACAACACTCGTTTGGGACCGGGCGACCGGCGCTCCCATTCATAACGCGATCGTATGGCAGGACCGCCGAACCGCTTCATTCTGCGACGGCCTGAAGCAAGCCGGCCATGCAGCCGAGATTCAGCGTCGCTCAGGCCTCGTCATCGATGCCTACTTCTCCGGCAGCAAGCTGCGCTGGCTGCTGGACAACGTACCTAACGCGCGGGCTCGCGCCGAGCGTGGTGAGCTGGCGTTTGGAACGGTTGATACCTGGCTCGTGTGGAACCTGACGCGAGGCAAGCTGCACCTGACCGATCCGAGCAATGCGTCGCGCACCATGCTGTACGATCTGCACTCGGGGACCTGGAGCGACGAGCTGTGCGAGATCCTGGGAGTTCCACGCGCCGTGCTGCCCGACATCAAAGCATCGAGCGAAGTCTACGGTGAAGCCGACGCTTCTTTGTTAGGCGGTGCTATTCCGATCGCAGGCATTGCCGGGGACCAGCAGGCGGCGCTATTCGGCCAGGGTTGT
>DATBKN010000330.1:0-7081 GCA_036555845.1 Gemmatimonadaceae bacterium
TGCGTGACATGACCGTCATGCGGCCACGATTCGGTGGCCTGTGCGTGCCACGAAGGAAACTGGCACCCGGTGATCGCCTCGACGGCGCTGCTCCGCTGGCCGACATCGTGAGCCCGTACACGTTCGAGACGCTGGAGACGATGGTCGCGCCGTACGAGCGCAACATCGTCGTGCTGGCGCGAAACTGCATGACACGCATCCATCCCGGCGACTACGGCTTCATGATCGGCAACGCGGCGACCGCCACGACGTATTCGGACTGACAAGCCGTGCGGCCGCGCCTAACGCGAGTGCTCATGGCGTGCGTGCTGGCTGGCGCAGGCGGGCGTGCCCAGCAGCAGCCGCGCGCTCGCGCGCAAGCGGCTGAAGTTTCGATCACGGTAGTGGGAGCGGTAGCGAGCGTGCAAGCGCGCTACACATTCGTCGGTAACCCCGGCGCGATGAGCTTCGAGTACCTCGAGCAGCCCTGCGCAGTCGTCGGGCCAATCCACTTGGAATCAGGCGGCACGCCAGTCCCGTACGCAGGCGAAGCGACCGGTCCCTGGATCCGCCTACATGACACCAGCGCCGTGGACCCGGAGCGAACCTCGTTAGGCTACCGGCTCACCTACGACGTGAAGCTGGCGGCCACTGACGTCAGCGTCCCTGTTGTACTCCCAATGAGCGTCCTGACGGGGAGTCGCCGGGGCGAGCCGATCGCAACTGTCACTGCGATTCTGCCGCCAAGTGCGCGGGTGATTCTCCCTCGCCTGACGGAACGCGGACGCGACCACATCTGGTCGGCGCGAATGGCGGCGCTGCCATCCGCCGTACGACTCGCCGGTGCGGGCGTACCTAACGAGAAATGCTGGCTGGAACCCAAGAACAGCGGCGGACTGGCGCGCATCTTCTGGGCGCTTGTCGCAACGCTCGCGCTCTGGGTGCCGCTCTATATGTGGTGGGCGAATCGCCAGCGACCAGCGGCATGACATCGACGCAAGTCACCTGGTTCTACATCTGCGTGGCGCTGTATATCGCCGTCGTTTGTCTCATCGGCCTGCGCAGCTATCGCAAGACAAAAAGCGAAGAAGGCTTTCTCGTCGCGGGGCGCAGCCTGGGACCGATCGTCGGTGGCGCGACACTCATGGCGAACCAGGTGAGCGCCGGCGCCACGATCGGTATGGTCGGCTTCCATTACTTCTCCGGTATCAGCTACGCGTGGACGTGGCCCCTGGTCTGGATCGGCTGGGTCGTCTGCGCGCTCTTCGTCGCGCCCAAGATGCGCGGTCTCGCGGGCGTGACGCTCCCGGACTACTTCGCGGCGCGCTACGACAGCCGAGCGGCGCGTGGCATCGCGGCGGTGTTCATCCTGATTGCGTACACCGTGATGCTCTCGGCACAGTATCAGGCCGGCGGCCTCTTGTTCACGCTCGTCGGAGGAATGTCGTATGTCAAAGCTGTTCTGCTCGTGGCGGGCATAACGACTGTCTACACGTTCCTCGGCGGCATGTACAGCAACGCATACATCGGCGTGCTCAAGGCTGTGATGCTGCTCGGCGGTTATGCGCTCGCCGTGCCGTTTCTCATCCGACACATCGGAGGCATCGACGCGTTAGGAGACGCCTTGCACGCGCTGGACCCGCGGCTGACGGGTAACTGGTTCGGCGTTAGGCAGTTGCTCGCGATTTCCCTTGCGATCGGCCTCGGCCTCGCCTGTGCACCGTACGAGATCTCCGCGATTTATTCGATGCAAAGCCGACAAATCGTACGTCAAGCAATAGGCTATTCATTCCTCTTTCAGTCTTTCATCGCTATTGGTGTGTTGATATTCGGGCTCGCAATGCGAGTTGCAGTTCCGCACCTCCCTGATCCGGATCTCACCACGCCGATGCTCGGCATGAGCATCCTCCCCGCCGGGATCGGCCTCCTCGTTCTGATGGCGGCGGTTGTCACGTTCACGCGAACCGGCGGTGCCATTCTCCTCACGGTCGCATCGGCAATGTCGCACGATCTCTATGCCAAGCTCATGGTACCTAACGCGAGCGAGCGGGCCAAAGTGCTCGCCGGGCGCATCGCCGTTGTCACATTCAGCGTGATTCCTGTGATGCTGGCGCTCAGGCAGCTCAGCCTCGTCAACTGGATCGTCATCTACGCCGCGAAGCTGCTCGTGAGCTTTCTCTTTGTGCCCGTCGTGCTCGGCCTCAATTGGAAACGTGCCACACGTGCTGGCGCCCTCGCGGCAATGGTCGGGGGACTCGTCACATGTCTCATCTGGCTCGCACAGCGTCAGCCGTATGTTCTCGGTCTCGATGCCGCTGAAGCCGGCGTCCTCGTGAGCGCCGCGCTGTTCTTTGGTGTAAGCATGTTCACCAAGCCAGTACCGAAAGAGAGCTTGCGACCGTTCTTTCCAGCCGGCACGTCGTAGACCTACCCCTACCCCTACCCCTATCCCCTAGATGCCCACGATCGACCCTATCGCTCGCGCTCTCGTTCCAGTCGACTCCGCAGCCGCCGACGCACTCGGCGCGCCTAACTACGATGAGTTCCAAAGCGACCGCGAAGTGTGGGAGCTGATCAAGGCGAAACCAGCGTCCGTGCTGCGCGCGACGATGCCGCACTGCGACGCTCCGACCCTCACAGAAATCGGCGAGGACGATTCGGACGAAGCCCTTGCTCACGCCAAACAGGTGATGGCGCAGATCATCAAGGACTCGCGCACGCGCGAGGTGCGCGATCTGTTGTGGGTATACGAGCTTACCAATCCCGAGCGACCGACGATTCGTCAGATCGGCCTGGGTGGAATGGCGCGCACCGCGGAAATCCGGACACCCCAAAACCCGCAGGGAACCATCATTCGCAATGAAGGGATCCGCGAGCCAAAGGCGCGCGGCCGCGCGCGTCTGACTGAGGCGACGAATGCCGACATGGGGACCGTGAATCTCGCGGTGGACGATGCGAGCGGGGCGCTGCAGGCGGCATTGATCGCGCACGCGGACGCAACGTCCCCGAGCTACGTAACGACGGACGAAGGCGGCAGCAAGCATCGCGTGTGGCTCGTGCAGGACGCTGCTACTCGCGGCCGGCTGCGCGATCTGCTGATGCGCGAGCCTCGTGCGTACGTCGCTGACGGGAATCACCGCAGCGCCGCCGCCGCAATGCTCGGCTACGAGCACTTCCTCACTGTCTTCTTTCCAGCGGCGACGATGACGATCGCGCCGTACAATCGCCTCATGGAGATCGATGTTGCCGCGTTAGGCGACGTCCAGGGTCAGCTCGGCAAATCCTTCGATGTCCAGCCACTCAGTCGCGAGCCGTACCAGCCTGAACGCACTCACGAAATTGGCTTCTACGATGGGAAGGTGTGGTGGCGGCTCAAGCCGCGCGCGGGGACGTTCGACCCCGCCGATGCCGCCCAGGATATCGACGCTGACATTGTGCAGCGGAAACTCTTTGCCGACGTCTTCGGGATTCACGACGCGCGCGACGATCGCCTAACGTTTGTCGGCGCGAACCACGATGCGCGCTGGCTGCAGAGCGAAGTGGACGCGGGGCGTTTCCGCTACGCCGTCACCCTTCCGGCAGTAACCATGCGCCAGTTCATCGACGTCTGCCTGCAGGATCGCCTGATGCCGCCCAAGTCCACATGGTTCGTCCCGAAAATAAGAAGTGGGCTGGTGATGGCACTGCTCGATTGAGTCGTTAGGCCACTTGCATGGCAAGTGGTGTCAAGGAGGCGCGGCAACCCAGCAGGCGGCGTTCGCGCGTAGCGAGAGACCGCGACGCACAGTTTCGCCCGGCGTCGCGGCTGGCGCGGGCTCGAAGCGTGTAAGCGCGTCAGCCGCCGAAGCGGGTTGCCCGCCGACCCACAACACCGTTACCCCCTGTCGTGATTGGAATCGCGGCGTATACTCGCGCTCTGTGACCACCGGCATGCCTGCTTCCACCGCAAACGCGCACCTCGCGGTGCGGAATCTCGAGGTTGTGTACTCGGACGTGATTCTGGCGCTGCGCGGCGTCAGTCTCGAAGTGCCAACTGGAGGCATCGTCGCCTTGCTTGGCGCCAACGGTGCAGGGAAGACGACGCTGCTCCGCGCGATCACCGGCCTCTTGCCCGTGCATCGTGGCGTGATCACCAAGGGCAGCGTCTCGTTGGACGGCGTTGAGATCCACAAGAAAGACGCCGCTGCGATCGTTAGGCTCGGGCTGGCGCAGGTCATGGAAGGACGCCGGCCGTTCGTCGAGCTGAGCGTAGAAGACAATCTGCGCGCCGGCGGCTTCACGTGCCGGAGCGGCGCCGAGTTGGCGGCAGCCTTCGATCGGGTGTATGCGCTGTTTCCACGATTGGCCGAAAGGCGCCAGCAAACGGCCGGCTATCTCTCGGGCGGCGAGCAGCAAATGCTCGCGATCGGGCGCGCACTCATGTCGTCTCCGCGGCTTCTGATCCTTGACGAGCCCTCGTTAGGACTGGCGCCGCGCGTCGTCGCGCAGATCCGTGAAATTATCGCCGCGATCAACAGCGAGGGAACCAGCGTATTGCTCGTGGAACAGAACGCGACGATGGCGTTGACAGTCGCCCGCTATGGCTACGTGATCGAAAACGGGAAGTGTGTTCGCGACGGCCCTTCAGAAGTGCTGGCCAACGACGTCGACGTACGCGAGTTCTACCTCGGCATCGGCCACACAGGTGAACGGTCCTTTCGCGACATCCGAACGTATCGCCGGAAGAAGCGATGGAGCGCCTGACAGTGCCCCTTCTCGATGTCCGGCATCTGACCCTGCGCTTCGGCGGCGTCTGCGCGCTCGACCACGTGAGCTTCGATGTCCGTCAAGGTGAGCTGTTCGCGATAATCGGGCCCAACGGCGCTGGGAAGACTTCGATCTTCAATTGCCTCAACGGAGTCTACAAGCCGGAGCGCGGCAGCATCGTCCTCGATGGAACGGAGCTGATCGGCCGCAGTCCTGCGACGATCGCCGCGTTAGGTATCGCTCGCACTTTTCAGAACCTCGGCCTCTTCCAGCACCTTACCGTCCTCGAGAATCTGCTGCTCGGCCGCCACTGCGCCATGCGCACCGGCTTCCTGAGCGGCGCGCTCTTTTGGGGCAAGGCACGGAGCGAAGAGATCGCGCACCGGCACGCCTGCGAAGACATCATCGAGCTGCTCGAGCTGGAGCCGTACCGCTTCATGACGACCGGGCGTCTGCCGTACGGTGTGCTCAAGCGCGTCGAGCTGGGACGCGCGCTGGCCATGCAACCGAAGATTTTGCTGCTGGACGAGCCGGTCGCAGGAATGAACCTCGAGGAGACCGAAGACATGGCGCGCTTCATCCTCGAGATAAATGAGGAACTCCGCACCACGACGATTATCGTGGAGCACGACATGCGCATGGTCATGGACATCGCGCATCGCGTGCTCGCCCTCGACTTCGGCAAAGTACTCGCGCTCGGCGCCGCAGCCGATGTCCAGGGCCACGAACGCGTCGTGCAAGCCTACCTCGGCTCGTTAGGCGAACGGACGGCTGTGTGAACGCGACATCGGTCCGGACCCTGCCTGCCCTCCTGCGACAACTGGCGGCGGAACGGCCGGATGCGCTGGCGCTGCGCCACAAGAAATTCGGCCGCTGGCGCGAATACTCCTGGCGCGATTACGCGACGTGCAGCGCCAAGATCGGACTGGGCCTGCGCGCGCTCGGCGTTCGGAATGGCGAGCGCGTGGCAATCCACTCGGAGAATCGTCCCGAATGGCTCTTCTGCGATCTCGGTGCTCAGGGGATCGGCGCCGCCGTCGTCGGCGTGTACCCGACGAGCCCCGCAGACGAAGTGGAGTATCTGCTGCACCACTCCGAGAGTGTGGTGCTCATCGCCGAAGACGAGGAGCAGCTGGACAAGACGTTGGCTGTTCGCGCGCGCCTGCCGCACCTGCGCAAGATCGTCGTGATCGAGACGCGCGGCATCGCACACCGACTCGGCGACCCCCTCATCATGACATACGCCGAGCTCGAGCGGCTCGGCGAGCAACAAGCAATCGAAGAATACGCTGCGGCAGTCAGCGAGCTCGATCCGCGATCCCTGGCGATTCTGGTGTACACGTCAGGCACGACGGGACCGCCCAAGGGTGCCATGCTTTCACACGAGAACCTCGTCACGGCGGGCTTCGCTTTTCTCAAAGTGCACTGCCCGCGTGCGCCGGGCGAAGACGAAGTGCTTTCGTACCTCCCGTTATGCCATATCGCCGAGCGGCTGTTTTCGCTCGCGTGGGCGATGCCGGCGCGAGTCGTCGTGAACTTCGGCGACGGTACAGAGTCTTTGCTCGAGGATCTGCGCACCGTTCAGCCGCACATCTTCTTTGGCGTGCCGCGCGTGTGGGAGAAGATGCTCGCGATCGTGACGATCAAGATGACGGACGCGAGTCCGCTCAAGCGCTCGCTGTACGCGTTCTGGTTGCGGCAGGGACGCCGCATCGCACGCAAGCGGCTCGGGCGCCTGCCACTTTCGTTAGGGGACCGCGTCCTGAATGGCTTCGGCTGGTTTTTCCTCTTCCGGCCGCTCAGAGAGCGTCTTGGGCTCGTGCGCGTGCGCGAAGTCACCTCCGGCTCGGCGCCTATCGCACCGCAGGTGCTCGAGTTCTTCTGGGCGTTAGGCGTCCGCATTCGCGAGCTTTACGGCATGACGGAGAATACGGCCGTATGCACGCACACGCCGGATCACGACGTGCGCATCGGCAAGGTCGGACGTGGTCACGACGGCGTGGACATTCGCATTGCCGAAGATGGCGAGATCCTCATGCGCGGGCCGGCCATCTTCATGGGGTACTTCAACAACGAACGGGCCACACGCGACGCGATCGACGACGAGGGCTGGCTGCACACTGGCGATGTCGGCGAGATCGACAGCGACGGATACCTCACGATCACTGATCGCAAGAAGGACATTCTCATAACGAGCGGCGGCAAGAACATCTCGCCCTCATGGATCGAGAACAAACTGAAGGTCTCGCCGTACGTGCGCGAATCGATCGTGATCGGAGACCGCCGCAAGTACGTGACGGCGTTGATAGGCATCGAGCTGGATACTGTCGGTGATTGGGCGACGCGCAAAGGCGTC
>DATBKN010000331.1:0-8962 GCA_036555845.1 Gemmatimonadaceae bacterium
CACTCGCGGCCCGTTTCGAGAGCGCAGGGGACTCAGTTCAGAGGCCAGCCGCGTAGTAGACAAATAGGGATAGGGTTAGGGATAGGGTTCGGGATAGGACAACGCCTACCCCAACCCCTATTCCTACCCCTACTCCTATCCCTGGCCATTCGGCAGCTTGGTGAATGTGAGGCTGCTTGTCGTAGTCCCGCTCATCATGGCGCAGCTGCAGGCGGCGCAAGAGGTGATCAACACGCGCGGCCCGGCCTTCGCCCGTGATGGCCGCCTCGCCGTCTCGATCGACGGCGATCTGTGGCTCCGTTCCGGATCCCAATGGTCGCAGCTGACGCGCGGTCCGGCCTGGGATCGCGACCCCGCCTGGTCGCCTGACGGAAGCGCTCTCGTCTACACGTCCAACAGCTCAGGCAACGACGACCTGTGGCGCCTAACGATCTCCGCAGCGGCCGCGATCGGCTCGCCCGAGCAGCTGACGCGGAACGACGAACCGGACGGCGAAGCGGGAGTGCTGGCGAGCGGCGGCGTTGTCTTCGTGCGCGGCTACGGCCGCGCCGCGCGCCTGTGGCTGCGCGATTCGACGGGCAGCGAGCGGCGCCTAACAAGTGGAGAAAATACGGAACGCTGGCCCGCGATGTACGGCGACCGCGTCGCATACGTGCAGATCACGGATGAAGCGCGCCGTCTGCGCATCCGCAGTGTGAGCACGAGACGCGATACGACCATCGTCAGCGAGCGCAATCCGGAATGGGTCGAGTGGTCGCCTGACGGCACACGCCTTCTCTTCTCATCCGGTACAGGGCGCGGTGGCGTCTTCGTTACCGACACCGAGGGACGCTACGTCAACCTCGTGAGTCCCGTGCGAGGGGAACCCGCGTGGAATCCAGACGGCGCGACGATCGTGATCGCCGAGCACAGCGCCGACGAACCGGGATACAACGGCGATCCCAAGCGCATGGGTGATCGCGACGCCGGCGAAGCCCTGGGACGGCGCGACCGGCTCGTCACGATCGCGGCGCCTTCGCCACCGGACAGCGGCACCGCCGATCGCGGCGGCCCTGGCATCGATCGCGCGGCGCGCAACGCCGAGCTGTATGACCGCACGCTCGACCGTCTCGCGCATGCGTACTTCGCTGCCGCGCCCGCCGCTCGCCGCGCGGCGGAGTTTCGCGCACTGCGCGACCGCTTTCGCGCGCGCGCGCTGGCTGCGCCTAACGACTCGGTGCTGGAGCAGGTACTATACGAGGCGCTGCGCCAGAGGCCGCGCTATGCTGAGCCGGCAACCGGGCGCGGCGCGGTTTCCAGCTCGCATCCCGTAGCCACAGCGGCGGGAGTCGAGATACTGGCCAGGGGCGGCAACGCAATCGACGCCGCGGTGGCCGTTTCTTTCGCGTTAGGTGTCGTCGAGCCGGACGCCAGCGGCGTCGGCGGCTACGGCGAGATGCTCGTGCACAAGGCCGGAGCGCGCGAGCCCGCGCTCATCGAATTCATGGCGCGCGCGCCGGAGGAAGCGTCGCTGGCGAACGCTGCGCTGACCGTCAACGGGCGCTATCCAACGGACGGTCCCGTACTCCCGATGGTACCAGGCACAGTGGCAGGAATGCACAAAGCCTGGCTGTTGCATCGCTCCGGACGTATCGCCTGGGCCGACCTCCTCGCTCCCGCGATCCGCGCAGCGCGCAACGGGTACATCGTCAGCGACGGCTTCGCGACCACGCTCACGCTCGAGCAGCATCGTTATGCAAAATACGAGTCGAGCAAGGCGCTGTTCTTCCGCGACGGGAAACCGCTGGCGGCCGGCGACTCGCTCAAGAACCCGGATCTCGCGTGGGTGCTGGAGCAGATCGCTGCCAAAGGGGCCGACGGGTTCTACAAGGGCGAAGTCGCTCGGCGCATCGTCGAGGACCTGCGTGGGAAGGGAAACGCGATCCGCCTAACGGATATGTCGCGCTACTTCGCCGCTGAACGCGCGCCGGTCTCCACCACGTATCGCGGACACACGGTGTTCTCCAGCGCTCCGCCTGCCAGCGGGGGCAGTACTCTCGCCGCGCAGCTCAACATGCTCGAGCAGTTCCCCACGCCAAAGCTGTATACGGACGATGCAACCACGTTGCACGCGATGGTCGCCGCGTGGCAGCTCGTTCCCACGGCGCGCGGCCGCGTGGCCGACCCCTCGTTATGGCCGACCAATACGGACGCGTTCACGAGCAAGGATACAGCACGCGTTCGCTGGCGCTGCTTCGACCCCGCTCGTGCAATCGATCCGCGCCTGACGAGTGGTGACACGCTCAGGTGCGGCAACACGACGAGCAACTCGAGCGGTTCCGCCGATTTCGGCGCCGACGAGGATCGGCCGCAGGGCACCACAGCTTTTGTCGTGGCCGATGCCGAAGGCAATGTCGTGGCAGTCACGCAGACCCTCGGAACCTGGGGTGGGAACTTCTACGTCACGCCGGGACTCGGCTTCCTCTACAATGACAAGCTCACCTCGTATGGGACGGATCCTGGCGCCTACGGAGCTCGCCTTCCCTACGCGCGGCACGGCAGCACGCTGGCGCCGACGATCGTGTACCGTGGCACGGACGGCCAGCGCACTCCGCGTATTGCTGTAGGAGCAGCCGGGAACGCTTGGATCACTTCGGCGGTTTATCAGTCGATCGTCGGCGTGATCGACTTCGGGCTCGACGCGCAGCACGCGCTCGAGCTGCCGCGCTTCCTGCCATCGCAGCGGGATGCCGCCGAAGGAATCCTGACGGTCGATGTCGAAGACGGGCTTTCGCCAGCCGTCGCGAGCACCCTCAAGACGATGGGCTATCGCCTGAACCCGATCTCGTTCCGGGGGGAATTACGCATGGGGTATGGGGCGCTGATCGTGCTCGATGGCGGCAAAGCGACGGCGGCGGCAGAGCCAAGGAGAAGCGGAACTGCCGGAGCTGTGCCCTAAGAACATCACAACAAGGAGCCATGGGTGCCGAGTCTCGCGTGCCGGGACTCGAGCACAAGCGGGCTGCCAGTTCAAAACTCTTCGCGCCTTCATCGTATGATGAGTACGGGGAAGAGCTACGATCCGACACGCCAGGTGTCCTGACTACTCGGTACTCGAAACTGGACACCCAAAGCTCCTTGTTTGACGCTACAACAATCCAGAGTTTGAGGAGACAATGACCGATACAACGAAGCCTAACGATACCGATTTACGCACCAGGCTCACTCCCGAGCAGTTTCACGTCACCCAGGAAAAGGGTACCGAGCGTCCCTTTACGGGCGCATACTGGGACAATCACGACGAGGGCATGTACCGCTGCGTCGTCTGCGACGAACCGCTCTTCTCGTCAGCCGACAAGTTCGACTCCGGGACCGGCTGGCCAAGCTTCACACGGCCGGCGGAGAGCGCCTCGGTCGAGACCGAATCCGACAACTCGCTCTTCATGCGCCGCACCGAAGTGCACTGCCGCAAGTGCGGGGCGCATCTTGGTCACGTCTTCGACGATGGACCGCGCGACGCGGGGGGCCAGCGCTACTGCATCAATTCCTGCTCGCTGAGCTTCGAAAGAACGGATAAATAAGCCCTTGTTAGACGGGTGTAATATGAGGCCGGCCTAACGCTGAGTGACGCGAGGCCGGCCTCGTTGCGTTGCGTGATGATCCGGTCACACTCGTCACACGTTAGGCTCGTTTTCACCGTAACTGCGAGTTGCGCCATCAATCTGCGACGAGTCTTCTGCGCAAACGTACTCATTTCAAAGAATCGAATGCGCGCCCCTATTCTTAACGCTGTCCAATTTTGCCACGCCGGCACCAGCAAGACCCGCCGCGGCTTCACGATTATCGAATTGCTCGCCACGATGTCGCTCATCGCGCTGTTGAGCGCTCTCGCCGTTCCGCACTACAGTCACCTTACCGAGCGCGCGCGTGTGGCGAAGGCAATTGGCGACATCCAGGCCATGCGGTCCGACATCCTCGCGCAAGATTCGCTTCCGGCGTCGCTGGCGTCGATCAACCGTCAGTCGCTGCTGGATCCGTGGGGCCATCCCTACGTCTTCGTCCGTTTGGCGGCGGCGAACGGCGCGCCAGGCATCACGGGGCGCACCGACAAATTCGGCAATCCTGTCAACAGCACCTTCGATCTCTACAGCCTGGGCAAAGACGGCGTGTCCGCGCAGTCGTTTTCGGCGGCGGCAAGTCAGGACGACATCGCACTTGGGCGCGACGGTGGCTTCATCGGACTGGCGCAGACCTTCTAGCGCGCCCAGTTCGGTGCACCGCCGTCGCCAGGCGCCTCCCAACTCCCGCTGGATCCAAAGTCCAAAGGCCGAAGGCTAAAGCGCATCGCTCGGCCCGAGCACCGAGGTTCGCATCTTCTACGATGAAAACCACGAGCCGCAGATGCTGGACCTGCTGCTGCACGAATACGGCGGAGCAACGGTCGCTGAAATCGTGAATCAGCCCTATGTCGTGTGGCGTCGCGACTGGGCCGCCCAGGGCGCACCGGCATTGCCACCGAGGCTCCAGCTGCCCCCGGTGCGCTGCCTAACGCCTCACATCAAGACTAGAGGCCGTCCAGCAGCGAGTCGTTGTTCGGTGTGTTCGCGATGCGCTTGATCATCCACTCCATCGCGGACTGCGGCGGCATCTGCTGCAAACCGCGCCGCAGCGTATAGATCTTTTCGATCTGATCCGGGCGATAGAGTTTTTCTTCGCGCCGTGTGCCGCTGGCCGCGATGTCGAAGGCCGGGAAGATACGTTTTTCCGCGAGCGCCCGGTCCAGCTTGATCTCGCAGTTGCCGGTGCCTTTGAACTCTTCGAAGATCACGTCGTCCATGCGCGAGCCGGTTTCGACAAGTGCGGTCGAGATAATCGTTAGGCTGCCGCCACCGTCCCGGGGAGCCACCGAACGCGCAGATCCGAAGAAGGCTTTGGGCTTGGCCATGGCCGTGGCATCGAGGCCGCCGGACAGGGTGCGACCCGTCCCGCGCTCAGCCGTGTTGTGCGCACGCGCCATGCGGGTCAGTGAATCGAGCACGATGATCACGTCTCTGCCTAACTCGACGAGCCGGCGCGCGTGTTCCATCGTCATCTCGGTGACTTCCACGTGGCGCTGCGCGGGCTGATCGAACGACGAGGCGATGACCTCACCAACGCCCCACGAGATCGCCTCGCTGACTTCTTCCGGCCGTTCATCCACGAGCAGGATGAGGAGCACAGCTTCAGGATGATTGATCGCGATGCCTTCGGTGATCGCGTGCAGCAACATCGTTTTGCCGGCGCGTGCCGGCGCGACGATGAGCGCGCGCTGGCCGAATCCAATCGGCGCCATGATGTCGATGCAACGCCGCGTCAACTCCGGACCGCCCTTCGCGGGCCGACCCGTCTCGAGCGTTATGCGCTTTTCGGGATAGGTTGCGGTGAGCGACTGAAAGTCCGGGCGCCGCTCCATGAGCGCCGGATTGAGCCCATTGATTGTCTGCACGTCGCAGACGACCACGCGATGCCGGTGATCGTGACCGGTGGATGCCGTTACCGAATCGCCATGGCGCAGGCCGTGCTGCCTAACAAGTGCCGGAGAGATCCATGCATCACCGGGTTCGGCCAGGTAGCTATTCGGCGCGCGGCGAATGAAACCGCCGTCGCGTGAAGGCTCGAACCAGCCGCCCGTCTCGCTGTCCGCGACGACTGGCTGCGGCGGAGCCTGCGGCTGCTGGAATTCGCGACGCCCGCGGCCACGATGCCTGCGGTGGCGCCGTCCGTTGCGGTGATAAAAGTCGCCCCCGCCCCCGCCGCCGCCGCCGCTACCTCCTCCGCCCTCGCGACGCGGATAATCCTGACGTTGCGGTGCACCGCTTTGCACTCCACCGCTGTCGCCTTCGCGCGGCGCGCGTTCACCTTCCTGGCCTGACGACGCTTCCTCACCTCGTGGCTCCCCTGCGCGCGGGCCTTCGGGCGCTCCGTCGCTGCTTTGCGTGACTGGGGCGGAAGGCGGAGCAGAAGACCCGTCGTCGCGCGGTGGACCCTCGGACGCCTCGGCGAATTCGCCGGCTGCGCTGCCGCGATCGTCCGCGCCGTTCGACGCTGGAGCGTCACCCGCGGGCCCTTCAGTCATCGTCTCGCCGTCGCGATACGGGTTTTCGGAGTAAGGGCGTTCCGCTGCGGGACGCGAATGACCGCGTCGACCGCGTCGGTAAGGACGTCGGCGTTCTGTCATGAGTTGGAGAACATGATGAGAGACAACACTCGGGCGCAGGAGCCGCGCTACGGCGGCCCTAACGGCGCAACAGTCGTTAGGCTATGACGAAGGAATACAAACACAGAGGCGAAGTGTGCCTACGGCACACAGGAAAAACGCCTCAAATCCTCAGCTGAAATCGAACGATCGAACGCGGCGTGCGAGGCTCGCACTAACCGGACGCTGCCGCGTAGGGGCGGTGTCTTACATGACGCCGCGAAACCCGTTCACGCTCGGCGAACCGCCCGCAGACACTTTCCAGAGCAAGATTGTTGCCGTCCGAGAGTGTCCTGCGGGACCGGGGGCGACAGCTTCGTCGCCAGCGGATGGTACGAGTATTACATGTCGCTTCTCAGAGCGCAAGCACTTAGGCGGAGTCCAGCGCCACGCCTCTGTCACATGGACGGCGCCCGGGACGTGAAGCAACAAACTCGTTTCGCTGACCGGCCCCGAGCGTGACCACTAAATTCGCTACATGGCCGCGACTTCTGCGCTCATAAACGCGCTAACAACAGTTGCTACGAAGGATTCATACACCCGAGGCGGGGAAACGGATCACGCTTCGCTTGCCGCGGCGATCCGCGAGATCGCGCGCGACGTCTCGGCAGAGGACCTCTACGAAGCAGCCGCCTATTTCCGCGATCGGCCGGACATCGCAACGCCGCTGCTCGAAGACGTCGTCCGCGCGCAGCCTAACAACTCGCGCGCACTCGTCAGGCTGGCGAACTGCTACTGGTTGTTGGGAGCCGGACCGCAGCCTGTCGCCGAGCTCGCGAGCCGGGCCATCGCGGCCGATCCGCAAGACCGAGCCGCATGGCATTTGTGGGCCCTGGCGGACGAACAGCCGCGCGGCCGCGTCGGTCGTTGGCAGCAAGTGGTCACCCGCTTTCCGGAGGACGACCTGGCTCTCGCCAACGTCGCCGACAATGCGGCGTCGGTCGCCGGTGCGGAGCACGACTACGAGATGGTCGACGTCGCGATTGCAGCGTACGAGACCCTGCGTTCGCGGGCAAAACGCGACGAAGAGCGATCCGCCGTCGATCGCGCGTTGGAGACGCTGCGCGCCTGGCGTTTCTAGGTAATCAGACGCCCTTTCGTATTCTGAAGACTTTGCATTGAAGACCGGTGGCTCAGAGCTATCAGTTTCCTGCAGAGCAGGACACGCGTAGCTGAAGTCCCGGGAAACTATGTCCCAGGTTTGGCGTATCTAATCGCCATCTCCGTCGCGGATACGTCAGCCATGTTTGGTCGTGCCGCGCTGGGGCGTCGAGTAGAGCGCCTCCGCGAAGTGTGGAAGACCCCTGGCGTTTGGACGCGCCGGCGTCGGCTGATTGTGACAGGTATGTCCACCTGCGCGGTCTCCCTGACCGCACTCAATACATGGCTGGCCACATGCGGATGGCGAGGGTGTCCTTCCAGCGCAGAGATCCGCGGCTACGAGCCGAGCGAGGGTGGCAAGATCCTCGATCGCAATGGCCGGCTGCTGGGGCGCATTACGATAGTCAAGCGAGTGAACGTGCAGTTGAGCGCCGTCCCGCGACACGTACGCGCTGCGTTCATCGCCACCGAGGATCGGCGCTTTTTTACACACGATGGGCTGGACTGGCGCGGCGTGGCGCGTGCCGTGGCGCGCAACGTCACCTCGTTAGGCGTTCGTGAGGGCTTCAGCACGATCACCATGCAAGTAGCGCGCAATACGTTCATCGCGCAGCGCTACCGCGGCGAGCGTTCCATCGGCCGCAAACTGCTCGAGCTGCGCCTGGCGCGTCTCCTGGAGCGTCACTTGACGAAGGACGAGATTCTCGAGCTGTATCTCAACGCGATCTATTTGGGCAACGGCGCGTTCGGCGTGGAAGCCGCGAGCCGGGATCTTTTTGGCAAGAAGGTCCGCAACATCACGCTCGCAGAAGGTGCCCTCCTCGCGGCGCTCCCCAAAGGACCTTCCGCATACACGCCTCGCCGGAACTATGACCGCGCCATCGCACGCCGCAACCTCGTGCTGTCGCTGATGGAGCAGCAGGGGAAGGCCGACCCTGTCGACGTCCGCGTGGCCCAGAACGAACCGATATATCTGGCCGACAGGGAATGGACTCCGTCGGCACCTAACGAGTCATTCGCGCTCGATGCCGTACGCGCCGCCGTCGACTCGCTGCTCAAGGGACTCGGGGAGCGAGGCTCCAACATCAACGTGTACACGACGATCGATCCGACCGCGCAGCGCATCGCCGAACGCGTTGTGCGGCGCCACGCTGAGCGAATTCAAGGAGAGGCGTCTTGGTGGAGTGAAAGGAGCCAGGACGAGGTTCAGGGTGCGCTCGTGGCGCTGGATCCGCGCAACGGTGACATCCGCGCGCTCGTCGGTGGACGCCGCTACGTGCGCGGCACCTTCAATCGCGCCGTCGCCGCGAAGCGGCAGCCCGGCTCCGCCTTCAAGCCCTTCGTGTATGCCGCCGCGCTCGAAATGGGGATGACTCCCGCCTCGGTCGTGGACGACGAGCCGATCACTGTCGTCGACGGTTCCAACGAATGGACGCCGGCCAACTATGGCGACGAGTACTTCGGGCGCGTGACGCTGCGCTCGGCACTGGCGCACTCGGCGAACGCCGCCACTGTGCGCGTGAGCCGCCGTGTCGGCGAGGCGCGCGTCGTGCAAGTCGCGTCGCGCAATGGCATCCGCTCGCCGCTGCGCGCGCTCCCCGCGATCGCGTTAGGCGCGGTCGAAGTGACGCCGCTGGAACTGGTTGC
>DATBKN010000332.1:0-5175 GCA_036555845.1 Gemmatimonadaceae bacterium
CGCGCTGATGGTGCTGCCAATCGAGGATGCGCTGATCTACGTGCAGCCGCTGTATCTGCGCGCCGAGGGCGGGCGCATCCATCAGTTGGAGCGTGTGGTCGTGGCGTATCAGAATCAGGTCGTGATGGAGCGGAGGCTCGAGGCCGGATTGGCGCGGCTCTTTGGCGGTGCGGGCGCGGAACCGCCTCCCACTCGTGTGGCAGCCGCAGGCGAAGCGCCGGCTGCACCGGTGAGCACCACAGCCCCCGCGCCTAACGCTGCGTCGGCGGAGCTGTTGCGACGCGCTCAGCAGCATTACGATCGGGCCATGGAGGCTCAGCGCGCGGGGAACTGGGCGCAGTACGGCAGCGAGATCGCGCAGTTGGGCGCTGTGCTCAAGCAACTGCAAGGATCCAAGAACTGAGGTGTTTGCGTCGGCGGGCACGCCGCTACGGCGGCTTAGGCGCTTACACGCTTCGAGCCCGCCTGAGATCCCGTTCGGTAGGGCGCCATTAGCGTATGCGGTCTCTCGCTACGCGCCAACGCCGCCTTCGGGCATGCCCGCCTCCCGCGACGCTGCGTCCGCCGGGTCAGCGTCCGGTGTCTCCCTGATGAGCGAGATGACCAGCGCGCCTAACGCGATGAACATGAGGCCGGCCCGAGCGGCGTTCGTGTACTCCCACTGATCCCGGAAATCCATCCAGTTCTGCGGCATCGTGTCCATCGTCCACGTCAGCAGCTCGCGGTTCACGGGATACACGAACAACCACCACGCCGCTGTGGACAGCACCAGCGCGGCGAGCGCCATCAGCGTGAACGCGAGTGCGGGACGACGGCCGCGGACGAGTACCAGCAGAATGAGCGTCGAAAGAATCGCGGCGATCTCGATGACCGGGCCGGGTCCTGCCGGTCCGAATTTGATATAAAACGTCAGCGTATCGAGCCACAGCGGGCCATCATAGGACATGCGCGGCGGCAGCTGCCAGAGATGGGCGAAGCCCATCGTCATGAGCACGGCCGTGAGCATGATTGTGATGAAGCGCCAAGCTTTGAGCATGCGGGCCCGGTAAGGGGTGCATTAGATGTACCAATTGGCGGCCTCAGCGAGTTGCGCGCTATCACAAAAGAGAAAGAGGGGATAGGGGATAGGGATAGGGATAGGGATAGGGATAGGGATAGGGATAGGAATAGGCACGCCAGCTTCCCCCACTCGTGCAAACCATCCTCCCTTCGCCGTTGTCATATGTCCTGAAATGTCGGAGAAATGATGGCCGCGACACTCGGTGAGCTCGAACAGGTGGTCCTCCTCGCCCTCCTTCGCCTCGGCGACGACGGGTTCGGCGTCGCCGTGCAAGGGGAAATCGAGGGACGCACGCAACGGCGGGTGAGCCTTGGCGCCGTGTACACCACACTCGCCCGCCTGGAACAGAAGGGGCTCGTTGCCTCACGAGTTGGCGACCCGACGCCGCAGCGCGGTGGACGACGCAAGAAGCTGTACCGCGTGCTGCCCAAGGGAAAACGCGCACTTGTTACATCGCTCGAAACGCTGCATGCCCTGACGCAGGGACTGGCCCCTTCGCTGCAGCTTGGGTGACGCCGTGACGCCCGCGCGCGCGCCTAACGACTTCCCCAGGCCGCCGATCCTGGCGCGGCTCATCGTCGCGATCACGACGCCGGCACGCGAGCGGGAATTCGTGTTAGGCGATCTGCACGAGGGGTACAACGCCCGGCTGGAATCCTCGTCACCACGCGAAGCGCGTGCATGGCTCTGGAGCGAGGCGCTCGGCCTGGCGTCGTCACGCTGGCCACGGAAAGCCGCCGCGGACCGAGGCTCACATCGACCACGAGAAAAGCACATGTCTTCGCTCTGGAACGAAATCCGTTTCTCGCTGCGCTCGCTGCGCCGTGCGCCTCTCTATTCGACCCTGGCAATTCTCACGGCCGCGGTAGGCATCGGCGCTTCAACCGCGATTTTCAGCGTAGCACGGCCGATCATCTTCGAGGCAGCACCGTATCCGTCGCCCGAGAAGGTCGTGCTCGTTTGGGAGCGCGAGAAAGATGGCAGTTCGAGCAACATTGGCTTCTTCACCTTCGTCGACCTCGCGCGCGGCGTAACCTCGTTCGCATCGAGCGCGGCGGTCAGTTATTGGCAGGCCACGCTCGCCAGCGGAGGCATGGCAGAAGCGGTGGCCGGGCGACGCGTCAGCGCCGGCTATTTCACGACGTTAGGCGTGCGTCCTGTTCTTGGTCGCGACTTCACGCCCGAAGAAGATGCATGGGAGCGGCGTCGCGTGATCATGCTGACGTACGGCATCTGGCAACGGCAATTCGGCAGTGATTCGTCGATCGTCGGTCGGATGATCGATGTGAGCGGATACCAGTACCTCGTCGCTGGAGTGCTTCCAGCTTCGTTCGAGGATCTCATCGCTCCCGATGCGCAGATTTATTCGCCGTTAGGGTATGACGCTGAGCGGCCGTTCGCGTGCCGCACGTGTCGGCATTTACGCATGGTCGCTCGTGTGAAAGAGAGTGCAACGATGGACGCGGCGCTGCGCGAGGCAGAACGGTCGATGTCCACGATGCGCAGCACGTACCCCACAGAGTACGCGTCAGTCGGCGCGAGCCTGGAGCGGGTCGACGCATTCGCGACAAAGGGAGTCCGAAAGGCGGTCCTGGCACTGTTAGGCGCAGCAGGGCTTCTCTTGCTCATGAGCTGCGCGAACGTCTCGAGCTTGATGCTCGGCCGCGGCATCGAACGGCGAACGGACCTTGCCGTGCGCACAGCGCTGGGTGCGCGCGTCACTCGACTCGTCAGGCAGTCCGCCGTGGAGGCGGCGCTGCTCTGGCTGATCGCGGCAGGCGTGGGGCTCGTGCTGGCGACGTGGGGCGTCAAGGCCCTGATCCTGCTGAGCGGCTCGCCACTCCCACGAGTGGAGCGCATGGTCATAGATGTAAAGACAGTCGGCGTCGCGTTAGGGCTGGCACTCCTGTCCGCGGTGCTCGCCGGAACGCTCCCTGCACTCATCTCCGCACGCGGTGCGGTTATCGATAGGGTTCGCGTCGGTGCGCGCAACATCGTAGGTCGCGGCACCCAGCGCTTGCGCGGCTCGCTCCTCGTCGCGGAAGTAGCCCTCGCTCTGGTTATGCTCTGTGGCACCGGCCTGCTGATCCGTACTGTAACTGCGCTACTCGACGTTAGGCTCGGATTCGATGCGGCGCACGTAGTCGACGTCGATGTCTCGTTGAGCGGACCGCGCTTCAACGACACCACGGTCGCCGAGTACTACCGCCGCGCGCTGGATGCCGCGCGGGCGGTGCCCGGCGTGGAGTCGGCCGCCCTGACGAGTCAGCTGCCGCTCAGCGGCAGTTTCGATGGATGGGGGATCCACCGAAAAGACAAGCCGTCGCCGAATCCTGAGAATGACCCGAGTGCGCAGCGCTTCGGCGTGAGCAGTGACTATTTCATGACGATGCGCATACCGCTGCTCGCGGGGCGGCTGTTCAGCGTGAGCGACAACGCAACGTCGCCGCGAGTTGCGATCGTTAACCGTGCGATGGCTGAGAGAGTGTTTCGAGGTGAGACCGTTGTCGGAAAAGAAATCGAGATCGGAGGGACCGACGGAGATTGGCGCACTGTGGTGGGAGTTGTCGACGATGTGAAGCACCTGTCAATCGATGGCGTGCCTGAGCTCCAGGTTTATGTCCCGAACGAACAGTCGCTGGACCGAGGGGCGAGCATGGTTGTTCGGGCTTCATCCGAGCAGGTCGCCCTTTCCCAGATGCTGCCGTCGGCGATCCGCGCCGTGGACCGCGGCGTCGCCGTCACACGTGCGAAACCAATGGAGGAGTTTGTCGCGGGCGCCATGGCCCAACGACGGTTTGTATTGAAGTTGTTGGCCGTCTTCGGCGTCGTCGCACTCGTGCTCGTCACGGCGGGTCTGTACGGGGTTACCGCTGCCGGCGTTGCTGAGCGACGGCGCGAAATCGGGCTGCGCGCGGCGCTTGGCGCGACGCGACGCCGGATCGTGTCGACGGTGCTGTCCCGGAGCACGCGGCTGGTGGGCATCGGGCTGGCGATCGGCGTTGTGGGAGCGTTGGGCCTCAACCGAACACTGCGAACCATGCTTTTCGGTGTGTCGCCAAGCGATCCTCTCACAATCGTCGCGGCAATCGGCGTGCTGCTAATTGTTGCGGCGCTAGCTGCCCTTGTCCCTGCCCGCCGAGCGGCTGCCGTTGACCCGGCCATCACTCTACGGACGGAATAGGGCAGAGGGTACAGCTATTGGGTCCTTGGTGTGACGTGGCCGGCGTCGCATCTTCTTTGATGCGATGAGTGCTCCGCGTTCGAGCTTGTCCGCTACGCAACGCACGACTCGGCCGGCCCTGGTAGTCCCGGTCGTAGCGGCGTCTGTCCAGCGGAATCCCGGGACTCCGCTCGACCTCGACATCGTTCGAGCGATTCGGGTGAATCGCAGCGCGGTGGAGCGGCGAGCGGCGACCATTCCGACGCGACGCACGGTGAAAAAAGAGTGGCAAGCAGCGTGGCTGCTGCGCGCGATTACCTGCATGGACCTAACGACACTCTCCGGGGACGACACGCCGGGGAGTGTGCGGCGTCTGTGCGCCAAGGCGCGACACCCGCTGCGAGCGGATCTCGAAGCCGCGTTAGGTGTGGGGCAGCTGCACATCACGGTCGGCGCGGTCTGCGTTTATCACGCGTTGGTGTCGACCGCCGTCGAAGCGCTCGAAGGTTCGGGGATTCCGGTCGCCGCGGTGTCGACGGGCTTTCCGGCTGGACTCAGTCCCATCGAGCAGCGCGTCGCGGAGATCGGTGCGAGCGTCGATGCTGGTGCGAAGGAAATCGACATCGTCGTGACGCGCGCGCACGTACTCACCGGCGATTGGCAGGCGTTGTATGACGAAGTGCGCCGCTTCCGCGAGGCGTGCGGTCCCGCGCACATGAAAACGATTCTCGCGACCGGTGAGCTGGCGACGATGACCAACGTCGCTCGGGCGAGCATGGTCGCGATGATGGCCGGCTCGGACTTCATCAAGACGAGCACGGGGAAAGAAGTCGAGAACGCGACGCTGCCTGTCGGTCTCGTGATGACGCGCATGATCCGCGACTACCACGAGCGAACTGGTTTCGCTGTCGGCTTCAAACCGGCCGGTGGAATCCGCACAGCGAAGAGCTCA
>DATBKN010000333.1:0-4974 GCA_036555845.1 Gemmatimonadaceae bacterium
GACTGGATCGCTCATGAAATACCCGGTGCGCTCGAACTGATAACGCGACCCCGGCGGATCATTCGCAACGCTCGGCTCGATCTTCGCCTGCCTAACGATAATGAGGGACTGTGGGTTCAGCACCGACGTGAATTCCTGGCCTTCCGGAACGGCATCGGGATCAGGAACGCTGAAGAGCCGATCGTAGAGCCGCACTTCGCAATCCAGTGCGCGCGCCGCCGAGACCCAATGGATGGTCCCTTGCACCTTGCGCCCGTCGGGCGTATTGCCGCCGCGCGTGGCCGGATCATATGTGCAGTGCAGCTCGACCACATTGCCTGACGAGTCCTTGATCACGTCGGTGCACGTGATCAAGTACCCGTAGCGCAATCGCACTTCGCGTCCCGGGGCCAGGCGGAAGAACTTCTTCGGCGGATTCTCCATGAAGTCGTCGTGGTCGATATACAGCTCGCGCGAAAACGGCACCGCGCGAGAGCCTTCTTTCGGCACATCGTGCGGGTAGTACGGTGCATCGAGCTCCTCAACCTGGCCTTCGGGGTAGTTCATCAACACAACCTTGAGTGGCCTAACGACGCAGAGCACGCGCGGCACACGCACGTTCAAGTCATCGCGGATTGCGTGCTCCAGCTTCGCCAGCTCCACGCGCGCGTCGCTGCGAGCGACACCGATCCCGTCGCAGAAGGCACGGATCGCCTCGGGCGTGACCCCGCGTCGCCGCAACCCCGCGATCGTCGGCATGCGTGGATCGTCCCATCCAGTCACGCGCCCTTCGTTCACGAGACGCAGGAGCTTGCGCTTGCTCAGAACCGTGTAATCGAGATTGAGGCGCGCGAATTCAGTTTGCTCCGGCGGCCGCTCGAAGCCGACTTCTCGCACGAGCCAATCATAGATGTCTCGATTGTCCTTGAACTCGAGCGTGCATAACGAGTGCGTCACGCCCTCGATCGCGTCCGAAAGCCCGTGCGCGTAATCGTAGAGCGGGTAGATGCACCAGGCGCTGCCACGACGATAATGCGGTGCCTTGCGGATGCGGATGAGAATCGGATCGCGCATGATGAAGTTCGGATGCGCCATGTCGATCTTCGCTCGCAGCACATGCGCGCCATCGGGGAACTCGCCGCCTTTCATGCGCTCCAGCAGATCGAGGTTCTCCTCCACGCCGCGATTGCGATACGGTGATTCCTTACCCGGCTCGGAGATTGTCCCGCGGCTGGCGCGGATCTCGTCGTCGCTTTGAGAATCGACGTAGGCTTTTCCCTTCTTGATGAGCAGCAGCGCGAACTCGTACAGCTTCTCGAAATAATCGCTGGCGTAGTACTCGCGCCCATCCCAGTCGAAGCCTAACCAGCGCACGTCTTCTTTGAATGCGTTGACGTACTTGATGTCTTCGGTGAACGGATTCGTGTCATCGAAGCGCAGATTGCACACGCCGCCGAACTCCTGGGCGACGCCGAAATTGAGGCAGATGGACTTGGCGTGCCCGATGTGCGCGAACCCGTTCGGTTCAGGCGGAAAACGCGTCATGACGGGGCGTCCGAATCTTCCAGACGCCACATCGCGCGAGACCATCTCGCGAATGAAGTCTTTGCTGTCTTTTGTGTCCTGAGTCACGCTGATCGAGTTCCAGAGTTCGCGGTCAGTAAGAATAAAGGCTGCATAACGTTGAAAGCAGCGTCTACAATACAAAGGACCCGCGCACACGGCTTGCGGGTAATGCACTTCAATGAGCGTCGCTGTCGGGAAGCCTCGCGGCGACGAAGAAATGCAACAGACAGGCAAGGAGACTGAAATGCGAACAACCGTTCGATCTGCAGCAGTGCTGTCGCTGACTGCGCTCGTTCTGACCAGCGCGTCCGGCTGCGCGTCGCTCAACAAGAAGCAGGAAGGCGCCATCATCGGCGCCGGCGCAGGCGCCGTCATTGGTGGTGCGATCGGCAAGTACAACGGTTCCACTGCCAAGGGTGCCATCATTGGCGCCGTCGTCGGTGGCGCCGCCGGCGCGATCATCGGGCACCAGATGGATCAGCAGGCGAAGGAGCTGAAAGTGAAGATCCCGGGCGCCGTCGTCGAGCGCGTTGGCGAAGGCATTCAAATCACCTTCGAGTCCGGCCTGCTGTACGACTTCGATTCCGATGTCGTAAAGGGGAGCGCGCGTTCAAACCTCTCCAACCTCGCCAACAGCCTCCAGCAGTACCCCAAGTCGAACCTCTTGATCGTGGGGCACACCGACAGCGTGGGCACGACGACCTATAACGAAGATCTCTCGCGCCGTCGCGCCGTCGCTGCTGCGAACTACCTGGCCTCTGAGGGCGTGGCGCGTGAGCGCTTGCAGACAACCGGTTTGGGTGAGAGCGAGCCAATTGACACGGCGAATTCGGATGCCGCGATGGCCAAGAATCGGCGCATCGAGGTCGCGCTCTACGCGAGCCCAGAGCTGGTCGCCGAGGCGAAGCGCCAGGCGGGCGGAAGCTAACGGTTCAAACTGCGCCGCAATTCTCGTAGGCGACGCCACCGGTGCAGCAAGACCGGTGGCGTTGCTTCGGCGGCTAGTGCTTGACGAGCAGGTTCGCGCTGACCCAGCCCTTGAGCGTCGCGCCCTCGACCATCACCAACCCGTTCTTTGGCGCACCGGCGACAACTAACTCGTCAGTCTTGGCGACAGTACCGAGCACCTTGCTGTTGGCAGATGCGTCGGCGAGCACTTTCACATTGCCGATTTTCGGCGTCACTACGTCGCCGATCGCAAACGCACCGCCTGCGGTGGGAGCAAAGGCCTCGGACGCCGACACAGAGCTCGTGGACGCCGCGCTGTCAGACTTCGCCGCGTCCGACTTTGGCGCCAGCGACTTCAACTGATCGACGTCGATCGCGTCGCCCGTCGAGGCGAAGAAGCCGTTCCAGAACGTGGCAGTCGCGAGCTTAACGGAGAGAACTTTGTTGGGCTTCGGGCGCAGGGCATTTTTGCCGCGCGGCATGTAGATCCAGAGGTTGTCCGCGGCATCCTTGACGCCACCGATCAGCCCAGACGTCAGCACGGTGTTGTCGTAGTTGTCGTCTTCGAACGCCTTGTCGACATAGGCGACGCGGACCGGTCGCTCCACTTGGCTCAAACTTTCGACGACTTGATTGAGCTCTGCTTCGCCGCCGATAACGACAACCACGGTCGCGCTTCCGCTCGAATCGACCGACTGAGCTCTCCCTTCGAGGACTTTCCTGGCAGCTTCGATGACGCTCTTGTCACCCTCGATGGTTTTCTTGAGGCTTCCGAGGATGCCACCCCCTTTTGCGTTCTTCGCCGCCGGCATCGCGTCCGCCACACGTTTTACTGCGGCACGCTCGAGATAGACCGGTACGATCGAGACTTTCTTGTTGCTCGGCGTCGGAAGCGCCGTTGTTGGGCTTGGCGACGTCGGTGCTGCGGCGGCCGGCCGTGTCTTTCCGCTCCCCTGTTGCGCGTGGAGATTTGCCGCAAAAGCGATTGTCGCGATGAGGAATAGGCGAGCGCGCATATGGGCAACCTGATGTGAAGGAGCGATTCCAGCCTGGCGATTCACGAAAGTCGCGACAGCGGTCCCGCTGCTGATCTATTGCGAAGGAAGGCGCCCGCAACTGTCACGTTGGCGCTTTGCCCTTCGCGCGCAACCGGTACATCATCCGGCGCATGAGAATCCCCCAGCGCCGATGACGGTCGCAGTTGGCGTCAGCGTCCCGCGCAAGGACGGGATGGGGAAGGCGACGGGCCAGGCGCGCTACGCCGACGACCTTGTCTTCCCCGGGATGCTGCACGCACGGACAATCCGGACGACGATTCCGTGCGGGCGCCTAACGAATGTCCGCCTCGAGTTCGACCCTGCGGGCTACACGATCGTCGACCACCGCGATATTCCAGCATCCGGCCGCAACGTCATCGCGCTGATCGAAAACGACCAGCCCTGTCTGGTCGAGCGCGAGATCCGTCACGTCGCCGAGCCGGTGATGCTGCTGGCGCACGAGAATCGTGAGGCGCTGTGGGCTGCCCATGTGGAATTGTCGGAGGAGCCATACGAGCCGTTGTTCGATCCGGAACTGTCGCCGAAGCTCTTCAAGGAGATTCTGATCGAGAAGGGTGGCGCGCAGCGCGCCATGTCGCGCGCAGCGGTCGTCGTAGAAGGGACGTACCGCACCGGTCATCAGGAGCACGTGTACATCGAGCCGAATGGCGTGATCGCCGTTCCCGAAGATGGCGGAATCGCTGTCTATGGCTCGATCCAGTGCCCGTTCTACGTGCACAAAGCCCTCGTCGCGTTGTTAGGTAGCTCCGTCAATCACGTTCGCGTCGTGCAGACCGAAACGGGCGGCGGCTTCGGCGGCAAGGAAGAGTATCCCTCGATGATCTCGGCGCACGCCGCATTGCTCGCGCTCAAGGCGAAGCGGCCGGTCAAGCTCATTTACGACCGCGAGGAAGACATGCTCGCGACGACCAAGCGGCACCCGTCGATCGTGAAGCATCGCACCGGTGTGCGCAAAGACGGCCGCCTCGTCGCGATGGAAGTCGACGTGTTACTCGACGGCGGAGCGTACGTAACGCTGAGCCCAGTCGTGCTGTCGCGCGGCGCGATTCACGCGGCGGGGCCGTATCGCTGCGATAATACGCGCATCCACGCCCGTGCGGTCATGACGAACACGGCACCTAACGGTGCCTTTCGCGGCTTCGGGGCACCGCAGACGCAGTTCGCCATGGAAGTACAGATGGACCGCATCGCCGAAGCGTTAGGCATGGATCCGGTCCGCTTGCGGCGGCTCAACGCGTTGCGTCCGGGTGATACCACGGCCACCGGCCAAAAGCTCGGGTCTGACTGCAGCGCGCATGAAGTCCTTCGGACGGCGGTTCGGCGCTCGGCGTTCACGCGCAAGCGCGCCGAGTACAAGGGTACTCGCCGCGGCATTGGGCTGGCGCTGTTCTACCATGGCTCAGGATTCACGGGCAGCGGGGAG
>DATBKN010000334.1:0-6845 GCA_036555845.1 Gemmatimonadaceae bacterium
GGCCGTCACGATGCCGACGTCGCTGCTCGTCTCCGCCGCTGCTCGGCTTGCAGAGGAGCGATAGATGGCAAAGACGGCGGCGCTCATGGCCCTTGTCGCGCACGCCGCGAGCAGGATGCGCTGCAGGAGCGCTGGCCGGGAAGCAGGTGCGCTCATGGTATGCGACCGACGCGTTCGACGCGCACCGCGCACGCGCCGCCACCGGGTTGACCGGAGATCGGACAGGCATCGTCCCGAGTCAGCGTGTTGACGAGGGCCCCTTCGTCGAAGCCCGGAGCGAAGAGCAGACCGCGCGGGGGTTGGCTGCGATAATCGACGCGCGCTTCCAGCGTCAGCGATCCACGGCGACTCGTTAGGCGTACGTGCTCAGCGTCGCGCACGCCGATGGCACGCGCGTCCTCCGGGTTGATTTCCACGTACGCGTGAGGTACCGCGCGGTGCAGGGTGGGCACACGCTGCGTCAATGAGCCAGTCCCCCAGTGTTCCACAACACGCCCGGTGCTGAACCAGAAAGGAAATTCGCGATCTGGAGACTCGGGCGGCGGCTCGTACGGACGCAGCCAGATCCAGGCGCGATGGTCCGCGTGTCCGTAGAAGTCGAACTCGCCGCGTCCGCGCTCGGCCGCTGGGTCGTGCTCCGTGTTGTAGCGCCAGCGGGTCTCGTGCCCATCGGGCGCGGGCCACAAGCGACCGGGCTGCGACCGCAGCGATTCCGCGTTAGGCAGCGCCGATGACGGTCCGCCGCGAAGCGCGGCGATCTCGCTCCAGACTGCCGCGGCCGACTGCGCTGCAGGCCAGGGGAACTGCGCGCCGTGGCCGAGGCGCCGCGCCACTTCAATCATGTGACGCGCGTCGCTCGCGGCATCGCCCGGAGGATTCACGAGTTGCGCGAAATGCTGGACCCGCCGCTCGCCGTTCACGTACATCCCCTCGCGCTCGATCCACAGCGCCGCTGGAAGGACGACATCCGCGACGTCGGTGGTCGGCGTGGGGTACGCTTCCGATACCACGACATAGCACTGCGCGCGCCGCATCGCGGCTCGAAAGCGCGCCAGGTTAGGCAGGCTCACCATCGGGTTAGTCGCCTGAATCCAGAGGAAGCGCACCTCGCCGCGCTCCAGCGCACGAAAGATCGCGAGCGCGGGACGCGCGGCTCGCACGTCGAGCTTGTTCAATGGGACGCCCCACGCACGAGCCGTGCGTTCACGCGAAGCCGCATCCGACGGGGTGCCATGGTGGGCCAGTATGTCGTCGATCAACGCCGCACCACCGGGTTGGCCTGACACGGGGATCGCTGCATTCCCCGGCGTGCTCACCTTGCCAACGAGGAGGTGGATGTTGTGCAGCGCGTTGTTCACCCACGTCCCGCGACTCTGCCGATTCACCGCGGGCCCCCAGACGCTGACCACCTTTCGCGTGGGATCGCCATACAAAGATGCGAGCCAACGGATCTCGTCCGCGGCGAGACCGGACAAACGCTGTGCGCGCTCGGGCGTATAGTCGGCGAGGAAGCGCACGAATGCGTTCCAGTCGCTGGCGACGTCCTTCTCGATGAGCAGCTCGTCAGTCGACCCGCGGTGCTCGTTAGGCGCCTGCTTGAAGGCGACGTAGCGCTGCACGAAGTCGCGCCGCGCCATCTTGCGCGCGACGATCTCCTGGCAGATGGCGTTGGCGATCGCCAGCTCACCGTGCGGCGAGAACAAGAGCGACCGATCGGCAGCATAGCTCGTCCGGCTTGTAAGGTTCGCCAGCTCGACGATGCGAACCGAGGGACTGGCGCGCCGCCGTTCCAGCATGCGCGAGAACAACACCGGGTCGCTTTCCGCCAGGTTGACGTTCCAGAGCACCAGGATGTCGGCCTGATCGATGTCGTCGTAGCTCCCGGGCGTTCCCGTTAGGCCAAAGGTGGAGCGGAGGCCGGCGCTTGCGCTCGCGGTATGCAACCTGGCGCTCGTGTCCACGCTGACGCTGCCTAACGCACCGCGGAATAGTCGCGCGGCGACGAAGGCATCCTCGGCGGTCCACTGCGCCGAACCGTACAGCGCCACACTGTCCGCGCCATGGCGTTGCAGCGTCTCGCGCATGCGCTCGGCGATGAGGTCGAGCGCGTTGCCTAACGGCACTTGTACGAGTGCGCCGCCGCGCCGCACCTGCGCGCGCGTGATCCGGTCGCGCCCGTACAGTATCTGCGGCGCGTAGTACCCCTTCACACACGCCAACCCGCGGCTCACCGGTGACGCCGGGTCGCCTTTCACAGCGACGGCGCGCCCGCCTTGAATGCCGACGAGCAACCCGCATCCGACACCACACAAGCGGCACGGCGATCGCTTCCATTGCACGCTCCCTTGTGCATCGCGCGCCACGGCGCGCAGCTCGCGTGGGATCGCCACCGCAGCGGAAGCGATGAGCGCGCTCTTGACGAAGGTCCGCCGGTCGAGCTCACTCATATCAACGGCCCCCGCCGGGGAGATCACCCACGTGACACCAGCGGCACGATGCGGCGTTTCGCGCCGCAAGCGCGCTCGCCTTGAAGCCGGGACGGTGCGGGTTCACGCCCCAGCCGCCGCTCGCGGAATGACAACGAACACAATCCGCCTGACGATGACACGACGCGCAGGATTCCATGCCAGTTCGCGCCGCCTGTCCGTGCGACAGCACCCAGTTCGCCTGTCCGGTGTGGAAGGCCGCGTTCATGCGCCCCGACGACGCGATGCCGGTTCTCGCGTGACAGTCGCGGCAGAATCGTTCCGTGTTGTGACACGATTGGCAGTCGGCCGAGCTCGCGAACACTTCCACCGCGTGGCGCTCCGTGAAATTGTCGGCATGAAAGCGTCGCGACTCCTGTGCGGCATGACACGCCGAGCAGGTTTGCTCCGAGTGACACTGCGCGCAGTTCATGCGAGAGCTCGCGGCCACGCTTCCGTGGCTCGACGCGATGTTGGCAGGATGGACGGATCTCGTTATGCGCGTCGTGCTGACCCCGAGCCCTTTTCGCACACCGGGGCCAGGGAGCGCGAGAATGGCGACGCTCGCCGTCCCACTTCCATCCGCGTGACAGGCCACGCAGCTCGGCCGAGTGTGGCAGTTCGCGCATGACGCCACGCCCGTGCGCGCGAACGCTCCGTGTGTCGAGCTCCACTCGCGATTCTTATGCGAGAGTGGCGCGTCGTAAACGGCTTCACGACCGGCGACCAATGTCGCGATGCGCGCGTCGCGCGCGAGGTTGGCGATGAGCGGTACGCTCGCGGCGTTCGCGTGGCACCGCTCGCACGATTCGCGCGCGTGACAAACAGCGCACGAGCCGGCCTGTGTTCCCGTCACCTTTCCGTGCTCCGACTGGAATCGCGCCGAATCGTGCCAGGCAGGCTTGGGTAGACGCGATACTCGCTGGCTCGTTAGGCGCTGCTGCGCCGCGAGCGCCACATGACACGTTTGGCAGGAGGCGTTTGCGGCGATGTGCGTCGGCCCGCTGTGCGCGTGGCAGCCAAGGCAGCGCGCCGGATCGGGCCCCGCCACGACCATGCGTCGCGGCTCGCCCACGGCATGGCACGTTAGGCACGTCGTCGCCTCGCCGGCGCGCGTCACAGCGGCGCGGTGCGTCGTGTGCGCGAAGCGCAGGAGGGACACGCGCGGCCGCGGCTCGTGCCACGCCACTTGCTTCACGCGTGTACCGTCGTGACACAGCCGGCACGCGTCGTTCGTGGGGAAGACCGCGCTCGCATCGCCGCTCACGATTCCGGCATGGCACCCCTCGCACACGGGAAAAACGCGGTCGTGTTTCGCGTGCGGGAAGAGGGCCGTCGGTCCCTGGGATCGAGCGGCGCCACTCACTGACGTGAGCAGCGCGGCGGCGAGCAGCGTCATGACGCGGCGATTCATTTCGCCGCTCCGGCTGCTGAGCGCGAACCGGGCTCGCTACCGAGCGCCCACTCGAAGCGCAGGCTCACACGCCGCTGGTTCCAATCCATGACGGATGCATCGCCGCCGTGCTGCCGGTACAGCATGCCTGACGCGAAGACCCGCGCGCGATCGGCGACGTTGATCCATCCTTCAGCGCCAAGGCCGACGACCGTCGCCTCGTCGAGCCGGAACTCATACAAGCGCTGAAAGGCGATTCCCTGCAGCGCGACCTGTGCGATCCTCCCTAATTCCCTTCGCAGCGCAGCCTGGCCGTCCCAGCGCGACGCACCAAATCCGGACTCAATGCGATATGCAGCGTCGGCGTGCCAGGCCGGGGCAGGGATCACGTTGATCCCCGTGCCGAAGCCCCAGCCGCTCGTGCGATAGTCATCGAGCGCGTCGGTGCCCGCGTCGCCATAACGCCGGTACGACGCTTCGGCGCGCGCGACCAGGCGTCCGCTCGTCGATGCCCACGTTAGGCCGCCTTTCCCTTCGTCGAAGCCGACCGGCGAAAACGCCCCCCAGATCGTCCACAGTTCGAAGTACGGCCGGTAGCGGCGTGCCTCGGTGAAGAGCGTCGCGTGGCCAATCGGCTGTGAACGCAGCGTTAGGCGCGCGTGGTTGAGCGCGCGCCCGGCGAGGTCGACCTCCACGGAGCTTTCCGCCGTGCCCCATCTGGTGTCGAAGATGCCATCCGCAGCGGCGAGCTCCGAGTATGCGCCGGTGCGGTCACGGCGCACGTCCATCTGGTAGACGGCGCCCAACGCGAGCCGCCGATGCGGCCGGTACTTGCCTTGCAGCCCGAACAGGATGCCGGTGTTGGAGGCGGAGACGTTTTCGATTGCCTCGAGCGCACCGCTCGTGCGGCCCTCGTTCAGCCCGCGCACGAGTGAGCGGCCGCCATATATCTCGATCTGTGTGCTGGCCACCGGTCGCACAGCGACAGCGGCACCGTCGAAGTTGTAGAAACCAAGGCCGGACACGCGCCACTGCCTTCCAGCGCGAACCTTCACTCGGCGGCGTTCAACCTCGGTGTAGAGAGAGAGCACCTCGAGACGTTCGGATTCGCGCGGCCAAAGGTCACGGCCGCTGCCTAACGCGGTCCGCCCGCGCAGCTGGGAATACAGCCGCACTCCACGGCCCAGCCCCCAGATACTCACGCTGAGGTCCTGAATCAGCGGGACTGTCGAGGCAACATCGCCGGGACGCACGTCGTAGCAGTACGCGTCACCCGGGGTGCAACGCACCACTCGCCCGTTAGGCATCTGCCGCAGCAGTGCCGCACCTGCCGTCGTCCCGGCGGCGACACTGTCACGCGTAAACGGCCGCAGCTCGATGTATCGCATGCTCGAAGAGCCGGTGACGCGGACCGACTGCGCGGGCGCTCGCGACGCTGCGAGCAGCAACGCCGCGATCAGGGTCAGCAAACCGCGATGCGTGGTCACCGTGCGCGTCCGCCGGAATCCGGGATGCGATGACACGCGGCGCAAGAGCCATCCGGTTCGTGCGTCTTGCGGTCCTGATGACAGAAGACGCAAACCGCGCGCGCCAATGTCGGAGCGGGCGCCTTGGTGGAGGCGTGACACGCCCCACCAGAACACGTTAGGTGCACCGACGCATCGTGCGCGCTTGCCGCCGCCGCCGGGGAGAGCGCGTGACAATTCGCACACTCGATGTGCCCGTCATGATGCGACCCGTGGCAGGACCCGCACTGCACATTCTTCGGCCGCGTCACTTGAGCGCCATGGCAATCCGCGCACCGTAGACCGGCGTTGCGCGCTACGTGCAGGGCGTGCGGGAACGTGACGTCGCGCCTGCGCGGTTCGGCCGCGACCTGTAGCGAAAGAACGAGCGTAACGGTTCGCTCTGCCGGAATGTCCGCAGCTGAATGGCAAGATGTGCAAGCCATCCCGCGGCGCGGATCGTGATGACATGCCGCGCATCCGTCCGGTGCGCGCACGAGTATGGCGCCGTGGGTCGCTCCGGAACCGTGGCAGCCGCGGCAGGGGAGGCTCGTGTGTCGTTGATGCGCGAACGGCCGGGGCGTGGACGCCGGCCGTGCGCGCGATGCGCTGTCCTGCGCCGCGGCGTTAGGTGCGCAGGCGGCGGACGCGCGCGTTACGCTGACCATCGTGCACAGAACGACGATCACCGTGGCGCGAGCCAGCGCCCGCTCTGTCACGCCGCGAGTCATGTCGCACCTCGCCGGCCTCAGTTGCTCACTTCCCCGTGAGCTGAGGCGGCGGCGTCAGCTGCGGCCGTAGCGACACGCTGGCCCCGATTGTCAGCCCGTAGTCAATCGCGATCTGCTTAATACTGGCCAGCATCAGCGCTTCGACCAGGAACGGATTGTGAATCGCTGACCCGGGCTGATTACCTGCGCGCGGGTCGCCGAGCTGCTTGTTGAAGCGGGCCCCTTCCGCAGTCGTGATCTTGTCGTCAGTGGTGCTGAATTCGCTCTGCGGAACGCGCGCGAGCAGCGAATCAAGCTGGTCGGCGAGCCGCGTTAGGCGCAGAATCGCGACCGCGCGGGCGGTGCGCGCGGCAGTCTCCGACAAGTGGCACGAGACGCACGCCTTGAATGAGCGCTGGCTGTCATCGCACGTCGTCGCGCCGGTAGGAATGCCCTGAGCGTCGACGCAGGGGATGGGCTGGAAGCTGTGGCCGGTCGCGCGAAAGGCGAACTTCCCGGTCAACTTGTCATTGATGTCGTAGCCGCTCACGTGACAAGTCGCGCACAGCTTCGGATTGCGGTCCGATCCATGGCTCCCCACGAGCGACTTTGGGGGATACTCGAAATTCGGCGGAATCCAACCGGCTTCGCCCAGGAGAACGGGGCCCTGCGGCGAGTGCGGGCTGGATGAGGAGTTCACTTCGGGTTGCGCGCGCCGGTAGTGACACTTCATGCACAGGTTCAGCTCGAGCGACGGCACATCGACGGGAAA
>DATBKN010000335.1:0-6722 GCA_036555845.1 Gemmatimonadaceae bacterium
GTTGCGCGCGCGACCCGCGAACGCGCGCAGTTCCTTGATGCGTCCGCGCTCGTCGCGCACGAAGCGACCAGTCGCGCCGGTCGGCCCCACGCGAAAACCGTCGGCATAGAATGGAATGAGGGTCAGTTCTTCATCCGGCGAGACTCGCAACAGCAGCCGCGTGCTGTCGACGCGAATGCGCATGGTGCTGCCCAGCTCGGGGCTGTAGTAATCGCCGGCGTACTCGGCGAGTTGAGCAGCGCTGAGCTCAGGACGCTTGATTGGCTCGAACGTCGCGACGTCGCCCTCATCCGTGGTCACCACGATTTGCCTAACGGCGCCTTCACCAGGCTCGACGCGAAACTGCCGTGAAGCGCCTGCGCGATACGTCCCCGGAGATTGCGAAACGAGTTGCACTCGTCCGAAATACCCGGCGACTTGCAAGCCCTCGCCCATGGCCGTCATCGTGAACCAGTCGTCCGTCAACGCATTGCGGTACGTGCCGGCGACTCTCGTTCGCTCCTCGCTCGAGACACGCGACGGCGTAGTATCGGCGCTCGCGACGGCCGCTGCGGGGAGCATGACAGCGGCGACTCTGCGGGCCAATGCAGCCGCGTTCGCGTTGCCTGCGTTGCAGAGCAGCGCAACGGACAGCTTGTTCGCCTCAGGATAGCGCGCGAGGTACGTGCGATATCCTGCGGTCGAGCCGCCGTGTCCGATCTCGCGTATCCCCGGGCGCGCCTGCGTAATCGTTAGGCCGAGTGCGTAATCGAGTGTTCGCCCGCTGGTCAGTTTGCCTTGTGTCTCGAGCGTGCGCGTGAGCTCGGGCTTGCCGAGCAGGCCGGCGTCAAGCGCGTCGTTCCAGATGAGCCAATCGCCAACCGTGGTCAGCAGACCGCCGTTGCCGTGCACCATCGTAAAGGGCATGTCCTGCACCCAGCCGCTCCCTTCCCGGCTGTAGGCCGTCGCCCGGTTCGGGACGATACGGCGGTAGTCGTCGCGCCACTGTGTGTGGTTCATGCCTAACGGCCTGAACAGGCGCTCTTGCGTGAAGCGCGCGAATGGCATGCCGGACACGCGCGTGACGATGACGCTCGCCAGGACGTATCCGGTGTTGCTATAGAGGTATTCAGATCCGACCGGGAAGTTCAGCTCACGCTGGCGATGCACGAGGTCGAGCACTTTCGGAATCGTGTGTACTTCCGAGCCGGGCCCGCGGTCGGCGAGGCCCCACATCGCCCACTGATCACGAAGCCCGCTCGTGTGAGTGAGGAGGTTGCGGATCGTTATGCGCTGCCCGAAATCGGGCACCTCGGGGAGATACTTTCTGATGTCGTCGTCGATGGAGAGTTTTCCCTCGAGCTGGAGCAGAGCGAGCGCCGCGGCCGTGAACTGCTTCGCGACGGACCCGCTTTCCGAGATCGATTCTGTCGTCAACGGTACCGCGTACTCCAGGTTTGCCATCCCGTACGCCTTGGCGTAGACCTGCTTCCCGCTCTGACCGACGCCGACGATACACCCGGGCGAAGTCGTGGTCGCATAGGTCGCGAAGATCGAATCGATGCGCTCCGCCGCATTGGCCGGCAGCTGCGCGGCTAGTGGCGACGCGAAGAGTGCGATCAGAGACAATTGCCTGAAGAGCGACTTCATGACGGCCAATCTCCACTGAGGGTCTGAGTTGCGCTTGCGCACGACGCGCAACAATGTCGCCGGTACGACAGCATCGCTACTCGCAAAGTTTCACGCGTTTGTGAGGAGTTCGTGCGAATCCTGGTCTGCGTCAACCGCGACATCGAGAGCAATTACGCGCTGAACTTGCTTCTGCCGGAGCTGGCGCGCGCGAAACACACTACGCGAGTGGTGTTGTCAGAGCACGTTGGAAATCAAACGGCGCCGGCCGCGATCCGTGCACTGCGTGCGCTGGAGCAAACGATTCCCAATGAAATGCTTTATCCGCTGGTTTCGCGCTGCGTGGCACCCCTCGGCCGATCGCTGACGTTCGATGAGTTACACACATACAGCGACGGCGTGCCGCTCAGCGCTGTGAATCTGAATGCTCCCGACGGGCTGGCGTTACTCGACAGCTTTGCGCCAGAGGTGGTCCTGACGATTCGGTATGGTCACATTCTGCGTGAACGCGCCATACGCCACGCCAAACACGGCGTGATCAACCTGCATTCCGGTCTTTTGCCGCAGTATCGCGGAATCCTCTCTACGCTCTATGCGATGGCGAACGGAGACGCAGACATCGGATGCACGTTGCACTGGATCGTCGATCCCGGCATCGACAGCGGGCCGATCATCGCGATTGCGCGGCGACCGGTCGAGCAGGGGCGCTCATTGCTGTGGCACATCTTGTCGCTGTATCCGCTCGGCGTACCACTCATCGTCGAGGCGGTGCGGCGCCTAACGAGCGGAGAGCCCGTGCCGCGTCAGTCGCAGGCATCTGGCGGCGGTACCTACCGCTCGACACCAACGGCGGTCGACGTCGACGCGCTGACCGCGCGCGGCATCGAGCTATTCGACGCCGCCGACCTGCGTGAGCAGTTCGCGCGCTTCGTACCACTCGCCGGCAAGCGCGCGACGAGCGCATCTTGAGCCGCGTGATCTTACTCAGAATACTCGCGCTCGCGTTCGTCGGCGCGTCACTCGTGCGCGCGCAGACTAGAGGTACGATCGCTGAGTTCTCGCTCGGCGCGAACGCCATCGCGCTGAGCGGCGACGCCCGGCCTAACGTGTTCGTCTCGGCCGTCGGCCGCCGCAGCATCGCGATGGGCAGCGAAGACGGCCGCTTCGAGCTGTGGACATGGCCCATCAAATGGCTGCACGACTTCCAGCTCTCCTTTCGCGTCCCCAAATACACCACGGCAATCCTTGGCCGCGATGTGGCGCGCTGGGTCACCGCGCGTCCCGAAGGCGTCACGATCGAGTACGCGTACGAAACCTTCACAGTCAAGCAGCATGTTTTCGCGCCGCTGGATCTCCCCGCCGTCGTCATGCTGCTGGAAGTGGACGCGATTCGTCCGATGGAAATCGTCGCCACGTTTACGCCCGACGTCCACTACGCCTGGCCGGCCTCGTTAGGGGGGCAGTACGTGGCCTGGAACCCGGATGCGCGCGCCTTTCTCTTCTCTGAAAGCCGTCGGAAGGTCAACGCCTTCCTCGGTTCACCCGCCATAACTAAGGCGTCGGACGTTCCCGCGCACATGTTGAGCGCCGCGCCGCCGCAGTTCGTGTTAGGCGTCGGTGACGCGGCCCAACAATACACGGAGCCCAAGCTCGGTGAGCCGCCCGGCGGCAACGTCAATCTCCACGTGGGTTTCATCCCCATCGTTCTCGTTGGTGGCGAGATGCCACGCGATTCCGTGCGCGCGATTTATCAGCGGCTCCTCGCCCCGGGTGCAATCGAGCGCGAATGGCGTCGTCGTCAGGCACACGCGGACTCGCTGCTGCAGCAATCGCTGGCGATCGAAACGCCAGACACGCTGCTCAATCGTGCATTCGCGTGGGCCAAAGTGAATCTCGACGAATCGATGGTCTGCAACCCGGATCTCGGCTGCGGACTCGTAGCGGGTTACGGTCTCTCGGGTGCCGCGAGCGATCGTCCGGGCTTCGGCTGGTTCTTCGGCGGTGACGCGGCGATCAACTCGTTGGCAATGTCGGCGCTCGGCGGCCCGTATCGGGAACTCGTGCGGCAAGGCGTCTTTCGTTTCTTCGCCAAGTATCAGCGCGCCGACGGCAAGATCACGCACGAGATCTCGCAGGGCGCCGGCAAGATCGACTGGTTTGGTGCGTATCCGTACGCCTACTATCACGGCGACACCACACCGTTCTGGATCCTCGCGTTAGGCGAATACTTCGCGCACTCCGCCGACACAGCGCTCGTGCGCGAGCTGTGGCCAAATCTGCGGCGCGCCTTCGAGTGGTCGCGCAAAGCAGACAGTGACGGCGACGGCCTCATGGAAAACACGATCGCAGGCGCCGGCGCGCTCGAAGTCGGCGACCTTCAGATCGGAATAGTTTCCGACGTTTACCTGAGCGGCGTCTGGGTTGCGGCATTGCAGCGCTTCGCACGCATCGCCGAAGTGCTTGGCGAGACCTCGCTGGCGCGCGACGCCAATCAGCTGCGCAGCCGAGCGCTCGCGACGCTGGAGCAGAAGCTTTGGCTTCCCGCGTTAGGCCAATACGCCTTCGCACTCCTCGAAGGCGGGCGTATCAACGAGAACCTCACCGCGTGGCCTGCCACGGCGATGTCGTTCGACATATTCGATCGCGCCCGTGGGGCGCGCATGGCCGCGCGCCTGGCGAGCAGCGAAATCATGACCGACTGGGGCGCACGACCACTGGCAGCGTCGAGCGCGCTCTTCGACCCCCTGCATTACAACAATGGCGCCGTCTGGCCATTCGTGACCGGCTGGGTCGCATTGGCTCAATATCGCTATAACAATCCCAGCGCCGGATACTTTGCACTCTCTGCGATCGCGCGCACGACATTCGATGAGTCACGTGGACGCAACGCCGAGGTGATCTCCGGCCGACTCTATAAGCCACTCGATACTGCGGTGCCGCAGCAGTTCTTTGCGACATCGATGGTCGTGACCCCGCTCGTGCGCGGCTTGTTAGGTCTCGAGGTCGATGCTGTAAACTCCAGACTAAAGCTGGCGCCGCAGGCGCCGCCGAGTTGGGGTCGCGTGACAGTGCGCAACATCGCCGTCGGCAGCGCGATGGTCGACGCGGAAATTACGCGAGAGAGGGGCCGATTGACCGCCACGCTACAAGTCCGTGGCGCCACACGTCCAATCAGCCTGACCTTCGCGCCGAGGCTCCCGTTAGGCGCGCGAAATGCACCGGATTCGATCACGCGTGCAGTTCGCGACTCAGCTACGCTCGACGTTCGCTTCGACGGCGGCTGGTTGGCCGAAATTCCCCTGGCAGTCGCCCGCGTTGGCGAGCGGTCGCGCGCAGCTCGAATCGTGCAGGAAGTACTCGACGCGGATGGGTCCTACCGTGTGATACTTGAGGGGCGCGCTGGATCGACCACACTGTTTTACACCGTCGGCCCGCCAGAACACGTCGCTTCGCTGTCAGCCGGGACTCTTCGGCCAGGCGGCGGCGCTACCCCAGGCAACCCTGCGCGAGGGTTGCTCAGGTGGTGGCAGGTCACGTTTCCTGCAAATGGCGCGAATGCCGACGGCTATGTCACGATCGTCGCGCGGATGATAGAGCCGCAACGCTGAGCCGGCATTAACAGCCGATCGACCAAACCGTCACACTGGCCGAACGCGGGTCGGGGGGACACCCCCCACCCGGCGTCTAGGAAGTGGTGCCTCGCGATTGCGTCACGTCCCCTCGTGATCAGCCGGGCGTCACCAGAGACAAACAATCTGCCTCGGAGACACCCATGCAATTCCGCACGATCACCGCTCTGCTCTGCACGGCCACGATTCTCGCGGCGTGCTCGGACAGTGCGACCGCTCCAAGTCCTGCCGTTGAAACTGAGCTCGACGAGATCGTTTTCGAGACGAGCGCGTCAGCCGAAGATGTCGCAGCAGCGCAGGATCGACGTGACACGCCGCGAGGAAAGCCGACGCCTGTGCGTCCGCGCCTAACGGAGGAGCAGAAGCAGTGCATTCAGGACGCCATCGCGGACTTCCGCGCGGCGCACAAGGAGCTGATCGACCAGCTCCAGGCGATTCATCAGAAGGCGCGCGAAGCAAAAGCAGCCGGCGCCACGCGTGAAGAAATCGCGCGGATAGTGGCGGAGGCGAAGCCGCTCCTCGAGCGTCTGCGCGCGGCGCACGAAGCGCTGCACAAGGCAATCCGCGCCTGCCTCGCTCGTTAGGCTGCGCTGGTTGAACGCTGGGAGCGGCGTCACACGGCGCGCTCCCAGCCGCCGTTTTGCGACCCAGGAGTTGCCCGCCTCAGCCTTACGAGCGACCTCGGCACGTCGATTGCGACCGCCTAGGAGTTGTCCGAGTGGTCATCGGACTACCACGAGTTCTCACGGCGTTTCCGTCCGTGAGATTTACTCGCGACAACTAGCGTCGCGATCGAACGAGAACGTGCTCAGGATTCCCTTCACGCCTGCTCGACCGCGAAGAAACAACCAGCAAAGGTGGGTTTATGTTGCGGTCGATGGTGGCGGTGGGATTGGCGACTACGATGATGGCGTGCGCGAGCACTCAGCAGCAGTCTTTCGGACGGGGCAGAGTTCCGGCGTACTCGCACGATCTCGTGACATTCGACGAGTTGGCGCGCACGGCTGACGGCGCCTCCAATCTGTACCAGGCGCTCGAGCGCGTCCGGCCGACGTTCATAACGCCGCGCATGTCAGGACGCGCGAGCCGCTCAACGGCGTCGCAGATCGACGTCTTCGTGAACGGTGGCTATGCCGGTGACGGCTCGGTCTTGTTGACGCTGAACCCCGCGTACGTTGCGAGCGTGCGCATGGAGCGGCGCAGCCAGGCCTTTATCAGGCACGGCACCTCGCTGCGTGGCGAAAACATCCTGTACGTGACGCTCTTGCGTTAGACGGTCTGCAGCTGGGAGCTAGTGCGGAGTTAGCTCGAACCACACCCAAGCTCCCTGCATCTAGCTCCTAGCTGCTACCCGACCATCCAGCGCGCATTCACGGCTCGCGAGACGTCATTGTCGAGCAACGCGGCGCGCACGGCCTCGGCGATCTCGATCGCCACGTTCTGCTGCGCTTCGGCTGTCGAGGCGCCGAGGTGCGGAGTGAGCAC
>DATBKN010000336.1:0-18403 GCA_036555845.1 Gemmatimonadaceae bacterium
ACTGCTGCTTCAATAAGCAAACGTTGTATCGGCGTCTATCCGCGCCGGTTTCTGCGTTTATCTGCGTTCATTTCGGCGACGAATCAACTCCCCAAGACTTTGCGCAACGTGTCGATGCTGATGTTGCTGCCACACAGCACCACAGCGACGCGCTGACCGCGCATTTCACCAGCGCGCTGAGCCAACGCCGCCAGCGCTACCGCAGCCGACCCTTCGATCAGCTGATGATGATCGGCGATGAAGTCGACCATCGCGTTCGCGATCTCGCCCTCCGTCACCTCTATCCACTCATCCACCAACGTGCGGCACAACTCGAACGTGATCGCGTCCTGCTCAACGCCCCCTGCGGTGCCATCCGACAGTGTGGGCTCGCTGGCAAACTCGACAACGTGTCCGGCGCGCACCGACAGGGCCATCACCGGAGAGTTCTTGGGCGACGCTCCGATCACGCGCACGTTAGGCATGATGCTCTTGAGGTATGCGGCGGTGCCGCCGATCAACCCACCACCGCCCACGGCCACGATCACACTGTCGATGCTGCCAATTTGCTCGGCGATCTCTACTCCGACCGTCCCTTGTCCCGCAACGACCGCCGGATCGTTGTACGGCGAGACGTACGGCATGCCATGCTCGGCCGCGAACGCCCGACCGAACACTTCGGCGTCCAATCCGTCAGTTCCGTGCATCTGGACGTCAGCGCCGTAGCGCCGGATCATCTCGACCTTGGCTGTCGAAGCGCCGTTAGGCACATACACGCGGACCGGAACTCCCAGCGTGCGACCTGCCCATGCGACGCTTGCGCCGTGGTTTCCAGTGGATGCGGCGACGACACCGGCGCGCTGTTCGTCAGGCGTCAAGCTCAGCAGCTTATTAAGCGCGCCGCGGGTCTTGAACGACCCGGCGTGCTGCAAATGCTCGCCCTTGAGCCATACATCCGCTCCGTAGCGCTCCGACAACGACAGACTCAGATCGCTGGGTGTTAGGCGGATGTGCGCGGCAATGCGTTGACGTGCCGCGAGGATATCATTTGCGAGCTGCCTGGGTTCCAGAGCTGTCACCTACGCGATCTCGAATACCACCTTGCCCGCTTCGCCCGATTTGATGACACGCAGTGCCTCTTCGTATTGATCCAGCGGAAAGCGATGCGTGATCACGGGCGTCGGATCGAACCCCCCGCGCAGGAAACGCGTCATCTGCACCCACGTGTCATACATGCGGCGGCCGACCACGCCATAAACCGTTAGGCCCTTGAAGATGATCTCCGTCGCGAAATCGATTTCCATGGGCTTGGCGGGAATGCCTAACATCTGCACGCGCCCGCCTGGTCGCACCAGCGCAAACGCCTGATGAATCGCGCTCGGCGCTCCAGCCATTTCCAGTACGACGTCCACGCCGATACCGCCAGTCGCTTCCATGACGACGTCGCGCGCCTTGTCCGGCGTCACGGCATCGTGCGCTCCCATCTTGCGCGCCAGCTCCAGACGTCTGGCGACCATATCCGTGGCGATCACTCGTGAGGCGCCAGCCGTGCGGCAAATCCCGACGGCAAACAGGCCGATCGGCCCGCAGCCGGTGATGAGAACGACGTTACCGGGGATCTCAGCCGTCAACGCCGTGTGAAACGCGTTCCCCATCGGGTCGTGTATCCCGCCCACCTCGTACGAGATGCTCTCGTGCAAATACCACACGTTGCTTGCCGGCATCGCGATGTACTCGGCGAAACAGCCATCTCGATCGACGCCGATGATCCGCGTACTCGGGTCCACGTGTCCGTCGCCCGTGCGCGCAAAAATCGAATGCTCATCTATGATATGGCCTTCGGCCGTCACGCGATCACCGACCCTGATCTTCTCGACGAGCGCGCCGGTTTTGACCACATCACCCGCGAATTCGTGGCCCACGATGAACGGCGGCTTGCAGCGGCCGCTCGCCCACGCGTCCCATTCGTAGATGTGGACGTCCGTGCCGCAAACACCGGCACGCCGGACCCTGATGAGCACCTCGTCTTCGCGGATTGTGGGCTCGGGGACGTCGCGCAGGGCGAATCCTGCGCCGGGCGAAGGTTTAACGAGTGCTTTCATGCGGCGGGGGAAACTGGCGTGCGACGCCGACGCAGGGAAGGTTTGCGACCAGGGTCCCTCGAACTCCGCCCGGTTTGGCGCGCCGTCAGCACGCGGCGCGCCTAACGGGATCGATCGGAGTTACTGCGAGCCAGGTGCCCCTGCCGCGCGCGTCGTGGCTCGCTTGGGCATCCAGAACCCCGGATCGCTCGCTCGGGTTTCCTTCGAGACGTAGCTCTGGCCGGGGTCCAAACGGAAGCGATTTGTCTCCGTACTCAGGGACGATTCCTTGCTGAACTTTTCCAATGCTGCGCCTTCTTCGGCGGTGGCGCCGCGCATGATCGCTTGTGCGTCGGTCATGCCGCGGTCGAACTCGCTGAACGTGGCGACGGAACTGAACACCAGGTACGTCGGTCCCGGCAGTCCCGCCGTTACTTCATAGAGACGCCACCGTGTGGTCGTTGGGGCCGATCGCTGAGCGGCCGATCGATAAGCCTTTGCGGCAGCCTCGAAGGCCGCCTCGTGCCCTGGTCGAACACGAAAGACCGTGATTTCCCAGAAGCGCATCTTCGCGAGGTCTGGAAACTCACCCATGCTGAGATCGGTGCGCGCGGCCGCGTGAATCCTTCGAATGCCGGACAGGAAATCACCATCCACCTTGGCAAGCCGCGCGAGCTCCGCCGAGAGCACTGGATCGGCATCGTCGCGCTTCATGCTTTCGCCCAGCGCCGTGTTCGACGCGTAGGGAGAGACGTACCATGCTTCGTTGGCCCCGGTCATCGAGACCATGGCCAGGTAATAGTCCGGCGACTTCGCGCGCTCGTAGGCCGTTGGCCATCCTGCTTCATGCTTCGCATGATCAGCCTCGCGCCCGGTTTTGACCTCTTCACGGGTAATCGTGATGAGCGCCGGCTGTGTGGTTGGAAGGCCCTGGCCGAGGGCCGTGCCTGTGCCGAACAGCACCAGGCTGGCCAGCGTTAGGCGTTGGGTGAGTTTGAACATTTGGTGCCCACCTGGGGGAGGTTGCACGACGTGAGGGGCGCCGCGCGCGAAAGGGCAGCCACGGGGGTCGTGGCCGGCGAATCGAGGTCGTTCGCGCCCCGTGTGCTGAACCGGGGTAGCGGCAGGTGGAGCTTACCTCTTTCCGGAGCTAAGTCAACAGCGAACAGCGCGATTCGGCCACGTCATGGACCACGCGTTCTGCTGCTGCGCGCGGTGGTCACAGCCGCCTAACGAAAGCTGTCAGCCGTCGGCTGCCAGCTGACGGCTGTCAGCTAAAAGATCGTCCCAATCTGGCCGCCGTCGACTTGTATGGCGGTGCCAGTGACGAAGCTCGCTCGCTCTGAAGCGAGAAACGTGACCACGGCGGCGAACTCTCTGGGATCGCCGGAGCGCCCCATTGGAATGCCGCCCGTTCGTGCGCGCATGATGTCGTCGAGTGACTTTCCTTCGCGCTCGGACCGCATGCGCGCCAACTCGATCGCGCGCGGCGTATCGAAGTGTCCCGGCAACACGCTGTTCACGCAGACGCCGTCCTTCGCGACTTCGCTTGCGAGCGTCTTGGCGAAGCCCAGTAGTCCGGCGCGCGCGGTATTGGAGAGCAGCAAGCCGACGATCGGCTGCTTGGCCGCCATCGAGCTCAAGAAGATCACTCGCCCCCATTTGCGTTGGCGCATACCCGGGACGGTCGCGTGCGCCAGACGGATCGAGGCCATGAGGTTCAGGTTGATCGCTGCCTGATACTGCGCCTCGCTCGTGTCGGCGAACGCGGTAGACGGTGGGCCGCCGGCGTTGGCGACGAGAATGTCGATCGGGCCCAGTACATCCTGCGCGGCCTTGGCGATCCGTGCCGGCTCGTTAGGGTCGGCCAAATCGCCCGGAACTGGAAGCACACGCCGCTTGGCCGCTCCTGCGATTTCGGCGGCGAGTTTCTTCAGCTCATCTTCGCGCCTCGCGACCATCGCGACAGACGCGCCCTCAGCGGCGAGCTCGCGCGCGATCGCGAGCCCCAGCCCCGATGATGCTCCCGTGACCAGTGCGACGCGATTCGTTAGGCCGAGATCCATGGTGTTTGAGTGCTGGTAAACGACGGTGATGCGCGACCCAATACTGCTGACAGGAACGTCAGTCGCCGGTGACGACCTCCGCGCGCTCTTCCGACCTCCGACCTCGGACCTCGGACCTCACGACCTTCACGGCGCACACCTTGAACTCAGGTATATGTGCGTAGGGGTCTAAAGCGGGATTAGTGAGCAGATTCACAGCGGCTTCTCGATAATGCATCGGTACGAAGATCTGCCGCCGAGCCACTCGATCGGAGATACGCACGCTGATTCTCACCTCGCCGCGTCGCGAAGCGATGAGGACCTCGTCGCCGTCAACGACGCCCAACTCAGATGCATCGTTTGGGTGTAACTCGACGATCGGCCCAGACTCGCGCGCATCCAGCGCGAACGAACGACGCGTCATCGTCCCTGTGTGCCAGTGATACATCTGACGCCCCGTATTCAGCAGGAACGGATACTCCTCGTCAGGCAGCTCCGCCGGCGGCAAAAATTCAACGGGAACAAAGCGCGCCTTTCCATCAGCCGTCGGAAATGCATCATCGAACAAGAAGTCAGTTCCCATATGGTTCTTGTCCACGACGGGATACTGCAACCCACCAGTCCCGCGCAGGCGATCGTGCGAAACGCCACGCCAACTCGGCGTGACGAGCGCGATCTCATCCATTACTTGCGCGGCGTTCGTGAACGGCGTCGGCAATCCGACGCGATTCGATAACTCGATGATGATCTCGAGATCTCCGCGTGCCTCGCCCGGAGGATCGACGGCTTTCTCTGCGAGCTGAATGCGTCGCTCAGTGTTTACAAACGTGCCCGTCTTCTCGGCGAACGACGCACCTGGCAGCACAACATCGGCGTAGCGCGCCGTCTCAGTAAGGAAGAGGTCCTGTACGGCGAGGAATTCCAGTTCCTTGAACCAATGCTCCGCGTGTGAGACTTCCGGATCAGAAAGGATCGGATTCTCTCCCAAGATGTACATGCCGCGCACCGGCGATCCTTCTGCGACGATCTGTGTCACCTTGAGACCGACCTCGAGCGGAATGCGCTCGTCAGGCACGCCCCACGCGCTGGCGAATGTGTGGCGGATCGATGGATCAGTGACCGGCTGATAGTCGGTGTACACCATCGGGATCGCGCCGACGTCGCTCGCGCCTTGCACGTTGTTTTGTCCGCGGATTGGCATCATCGCTGCCCCCCAGCGTCCGATCATCCCAGTGGCCAGCAGCAGGTTCAGCAGCGAGGCGACGATGTCGGTGCCAGTGCTGTGTTGCGTGAGTCCCATCGCCCAGAGCGTCGCGCTGCGTGGACCGCGCGCGTACCACTCCGCCGCTTGCCGAATGAGATTCGCCGGAACGCCGGCGATCTGTTCCGCGCGCTCCGGTGTGTACGGCTTCACCGCCTCGCGCACTGAATCAAAATCATGCGTGCGAGCCGCAATGAACGCCTTGTCCTCGAGTCCGAGCGCCAGCACGTGATGCAACATGCCATTCAACAGCGCGACGTCGGTGCCCGGAAGCGGTTGTAAATGAATGTGCGCGCGCTGTGCCAATTCGATGCGACGCGGATCAGCCACTATCAGCTTTGCGCCACGTTTGACAGCTCGCTTGATCGCGGCGCCAAAGACCGGATGACTCTCCGTTGTGTTCGCGCCAAGAATGAAGATGACATCCGATTCTTTTTCGACTTCCCGCATCGAGCCGGACGCGGCGCTCGTGTTCATCGCACGCTGCATCGCGCTGACGCTCGAAGAGTGGCAGAGCCGTGTGCAGTGATCGACGTTGTTTGTCCCGATCGCGCCGCGGAACATCCGCTGAAGCAGATAGTTCTCTTCGTTGGAGCACTTTGCGCTTTGAAACACTGCCAGCGACTTGGGACCGTGCGTGTCGCGCAGTCTTGTGAGCTCCTGCGCGACGATCTCCATCGCTTCGTCCCACGTCGCTTCGCGGAACGGCTCATACCAACTCTTCGGCGTTGCCACGCGATCGCGTGGATCGCCGAGTGTGTCCATGCCAGTTGGAGCACGGCGGAATGGATTTGTGCGCGGCGGTTTGTTCTTCTTTGTGCTCGATTCGCCTTGCACTTCTGCCCACGGACCGCCGCGTCTTCCATACGTAGCGACGCCATCGTGCTCGCCGTCGAACACCCAACGATCACCTTTCTTGAGCCAACCTCTGCGCACGAGTGGTGTGAGGAGTCGATCGCGATGCTGCACGAAGTCGGTACCGAATCGTCCTTTGACGCACGTCGATCCCGTGTTCGGCGTGTTCTCCTCGATCCACGGTGATCGCACGTGGACCATCTGATTGTCGCGCACCTGAAGATCGATCTGGCATCCGACACCACAGTAAGGACACACTGAGCGCACTGTCTTGTCTGGCTCTGGCATGTCCTTCGAGCGCATGTGCTCGACGATCTGTCCGTTGTTAGCGCGTACAGCCATCGGCAGGATGTCGTGAATCGCGCCCGTCGGACACACGCGCACGCACTCACCACACCACGTGCATCCTGCGTGTTCGGGATTGCCGTCGGCGCCGACGATTATCTGTGCACGATCGCCGCGATAGGCGACGTCGAGTACTCCGACGACCTGGATGTCTTCGCACGCTCGCACGCAGCGCGTGCAGAGAATGCATGTCGACATGTCGTGCCGGATGATGAAATCGCCATCGCGCTCATCGCCTTCTCGGAGAGGGAGATCGTTGCTGCGTGTCGTCGGAACATCGTAGCGACGCACGAGCTGTTCGAACTCATTGCGAGATCCGGCCGCTGGGATCTCTTCCCCTGGGTATCGCTCGAGCAGCATCGAGAGCACGCCGCGTCGATTCTTCACAGCGGCCATCGACTCTGTCGTGACGATCATTCCGTCGGCTGCTTGTGTCGCGCACGCGGGAAGAAGCTTCGGCGTTCCCTCTACTGAGACGAGACAGATGCGACAGTTGCCGACGTTCGTGAGCTGCGGATACCAACAGAGCGTTGGCACATCGATAGCGAGCTCGCGCGCGGCGTGAAGAATCGTCGCGCCGTCGCGAACTGTGATTGTGCGGCCATCGATGGTGAGTGTTGGCATCTCGTGCTTCTTCGTTACGCGATTCAATAAACAAGATGTGCAGCGTGCGACGGCGGACGAAAGAGGTGTTTGCTTGCATTGTATTGCGCAATGTGTGCGTAAGTTCTATATTCGCGGCCAGATACAACGGAGCGCGCAAGAGGAAATCGCGTGGGTTTATCCCGAACTGAGTTCCTCGACGTCGAATCGGTCGCAGCAGTTCGCGACGCACATCGCTTCAATCGCATCGCGTCATCAGCGACGCGGGAATTTCGCCTCCCCCTTTTTCTTTCGCTGGCTCAACATTTTTGCCTGACGAGAAACGCGCACGCTGCGCGGTGTGCAATCGTTTCAGCTTTGTCTATTCGAGCCTCTGCAGTTCGATGCGCGTGCGTCGACACTGCGTCGCGAAATCGCGCGAGCCGCTCCGGGGCGACTCGCGAGGTGCGCGAAGCCGCAGCACGCGGCGGGGCTCATCTTCTTTCTTTCGTGATGTAACACACTCGCGCGATGATCGTCGGAGTGTGCGACGCGCTCTTCGACGGTCATCGCGATTCCGCTGTTCGACAACACAGGCTTTGCTGAGATTGCGCTGCGAAAGCGGCGCGTAGGACCAACCGAGTGAGTACTACTGCTCGGTTGTGGCCCACCAATCCACCGGGGGATCGGACGGGCGTTCCACACTCGACATGGAGATTAATCCCATGGGTGCAAAGAAGAAGAAGGCCGCAAAGAAGGGCGGAAAGGCCAAGAAAAAGAAGTAGTCAGTCTTTCGGCCTACGAAAAAAGCCGGCGGAGTTTCGCCGGCTTTTTTTGTCGGTGTGGCTCGAGCTCGCGCTATCCAACCTTATCTCGCGACCTGGGCTCGTCTTTCGGTGGCGCCTCTCCATACACGTACGCCAGCAATCTTGGGCTTACTTGCACCGCTGCTCCGCCCGAGATGATGATCCCCATCGGTTCCTCGCTAGGCACACCACCCTTCGGTCGCTCAAACGTCTCCATAACCATTCCCATAGTTGGAATTCGAGGCCGACGTGTCCGGCGAGAACGGTCCGTCGGCGACAATCGGCCTCCGCAGCGCGATCCGTGGACCGCGTGCGTGAGCGCCCCTAGCAGATGGAATGCCAACTCACTCGCAAGGCGATACCCAAGCGCCACGCGCACATAGGCGTCACGCGCAGATCTGCAACCAGCCTGTGCGTCGTCTTCCGACACAGCCCGCGCCGACACAGTGTGTCGCTACGCGACGAGCTTGCGCGCGAGGAAGACCTGGTCGGCGTTGCGATCCGGGATGACTGACGTCGCCCAACCGCGGTACTGCGACTTGAGCTCGTCGAGGGACATCATGGCTTGACCCGCCGCGATCGTTTGGACCAGGTGAACACCGCCATCCAACGTCGCGCTCTTGAGAACGGCTATCACGCGCGCGCGCTCGTGACGCGGCAGCCGCTGCAGCGCATCGGAGGTGCACACAACAGCGGCGAGTGGCGCGTCAGGCGCGGGCTCGAAGCGCTCGAGCGCTGATACACAGGGCGTCAGGCGCGAAATCAGTCCTGCTTCGCCAGCCACGTGAATCACGCGATCGACGAGTTCCGCATCCTCGTCGAGCGCCGTCACCTGACAGCCGTTTGCGGCCAGGAAGATCGCAGGCCCTTCGGCGCGCGCGCCCGCGACGAGCACGTGTCCGTGCTCGCTTCCCTGAATCTCGGTGACGAGCGGGGCGTCGGCCGTTAGGCCCCACCGCTCCGGGCGCCGGTATTCCTCGAGCCGGCGAAGCCGTTTTCGCTTCCACGTCGTGAAGGAAGGAACGCGCAGTCGATTGCGGATGATGCGATCGACCTCCGCCCATAACAGGATCTCGTCGAAAGACGTCTGCTCCTGTTGCCGGAGACTGGTGACGGCCTCGTCGCCGATGCGGAGGAGGGCAGAGCGCGGAACCGAGTCTTTGTAATACTCGATTTCCTGTTCTACGTAAAGCTCGTACTCGTAGCGTAGCGATTTCGGCGAAAAGGCCTTCATGCCGTCGCCTGGACGCGTGAGGGTGCTCATAAGTTAGGCAGCGGCGCGTTATGCGCAAGCGGTCATGGTCATTCTCGTCAGGCGCGCGTTAGGTTTTTTCCATCAATCAAACGCCTCGAGCAGCGCCCCTTTGATGTAGCCACTCTCGGGAATCGTCAGGATCTCAGGATGATCTCGAGGTTGTGCCACGATGCGTCTCAGGGCGATCCGCCGTCCGCTATCCTGCGCCGAACGCTGCAGCATGTCGAGGAAGAGTGCTTTGCTCACGTGATACGAACAACTCGCGGTAAACAATACGCCCTTCGGCGCCAGCAGTCGCATCGCGCGGCGATTGATCTCGTTATAGCCGGCCAATGCCCGCGGCACGCTCGCGCGCGACTTGGCGAACGCGGGTGGATCCAGCACGATCACGTCGAAATGAGCTCCAGATTCCTCGGCTTCCGTGAGGTAGTCGAACGCGTCGGCCTGCACGAACGTGATGTTTGAATAGTCGTTGAGCTGCGCATTGGCGCGAGCACGCTCGAGCGCCGCCGCTGAGCTGTCGAGTGCGGTGACTCGCTGAGCGCTGCGTGCGAGGTGCAGCGCGAACGATCCGTGGTAGCTGAAGCAGTCGAGCGCAGCAGCTCTTCCTGCCGCGAAAGAGCCAACCAGCGCGCGATTCTCGCGCTGATCCAGGAAGGCGCCAGTCTTCTGACCGGTCCAAGGTGCCGCCACAAAGCGCACGCCTTGCTCCTGTACTTCGATTTCGTGCGGCACATCACCAAATAACAAGACCGTTTCGCGTGGCAGTCCCTCGCGGTCGCGAACGGGCACATCGTTGCGCGCGAGGATCCCGGCGCATCCCGTCCGCCTAACGAGTACGTCCAGGATTTCCGTGCGAAAAACCTCCACACCGGCGCTCAAGAACTGCACGACGAGACGATCGGCGTACCGATCGCACACGAACGACGGAACCGCGTCTCCCTCGCCGTGAACCAGCCGGTATGCGTTCGCTTGCTCGGCCAGGCCAGCCCGGCGCTCGATCGCCTCGCCAAGTCGCCGATCCCACCATGCCGCGTCGATTTTAGCATCCGCGTCATGGTCCAGCAGCCTGAGCGCGATCTCGGACGCCGGGCTCCACAGCGCCACGCCCAGCGCGCCTTTGCGCTGATCAACGACGCGCACAGCCCCGGCGGGCGCATCCGGGAAGGACACGATGTCGCTCCTGAAGATCCACGGATGCCCGGCGTCCCATCGAGCGGCGCCGCGCTGCGAAACGGTCGCGACGGCGGAGGTCATAGGGCGCAATCTAGGGGCTAGGGGCTAGGGGCTAGGGGCTAGTGGCTAGTGGCTAGGGGATAGGGGATAGCTTGACGCCAGCTTCGCTCTTTCCTATCCCCTAGCCCCTATCCCCTATCCCCTATCCCCTGTCCCCCTGGTCAAGAGCCTAACGAGCACCCACGCGCGCATCTACGCGACGATTCGTCGCATCCCGTACGGCAGGGTCGCGTCTTACGGCCAGATAGCGCGCCTCGCGGGCATGCCGCGCCACGCCAGGCTCGTTGGCTACGCACTCCATCGCCTCCCCCACGGCTCGAACATCCCCTGGCACCGCGTCGTGAACGCGCGCGGCGATCTGAGCCTCGCCCACGCCGGACGCGCCTCAGGCATCGAACAGCGCTTGCGGCTCGAGCGTGAAGGAGTCCCCGTCAACGCCGCGTTTCGCGTGTCGATAGCGCGCTTCGGCTGGCGGCCGGAGCGCCGCAAAGCGCGCGCCTAACGTTTCTGGGTGGTGTCGGCTTTGGCCGCCTGACGCAGCCGCGCCTCTTTGCGCACAGCACGTATCGCCGCCGCGTGCTCGGCGAACGTGGTGCGAAACTCGTGATGCCCGTCGGGATGCGCCACGAAGTAGAGAAACGGCACGTTGGCCGGATACAGCGACGCCACGATCGATGCTTCACCGGGCGACGCGATCGGCCCCGGCGGCAGGCCCGAGTATCGATACGTGTTGTAACGCGAGTCGATCTCGAGGTGCCGGAAGAGCACACGGTCCACATGCTTTCCGATCGCATACTGCACCGTTGGATCCGCCTGCAAGCGCATGCCACGCTTCAGTCGATTGAGATAGACCGCGGCGATCACCGGTCGCTCCTCGGCGCGGCGCGCCTCCTTCTCCACAATCGACGCGAGTGCGATGAGCTCGTGCCGCGTGAGCGCGAGCGTGGACAGCCGCGCGTTCCACTCCGGCTTCCAGACGTCCTGAAATCGCCTAACGAGGGCGCCGACGATGTCGCGCGCCTTCGCCCCGTCGGGGAAGGTGTATGTATCGGGGAAGAGGTACCCTTCCAGCGATGCCGTCGGAGCGCCGACCGAGGCGGCGAGCGTCTCATCGCGCGCCGCGGCGAGAATGGAATCCGCCGGAACGCCCGTTGCCGAGGCGATCGTCGGCGCCATGTCGGCGATCGCCCAGCCCTCCGGGATAGTGAACGTGTGCACGATCCCGCGTCCTTCGGTCAGCGCGTCGATCAGCTCGCCCCACGACATGTTTCGCGCCAACACGTATGTCCCCGGCTTGAGAGCCCGGTCGCGTCCAGTGAGCGACGCGTATGCGCGGAAGAGTCGGCTCGAGGAAATGAGCTTCACACGTCGCAGCGAGTCGGCCGCGGCGCGAAACGTGACGCCTGGCGGAATCACGACACGTGCAGCCGCCCCGCTTCCGCCGCGGCATGCGGCTAACACCACCAGTAACAGCAAAGCCGCTTTCTTCATCGCGTCTGGTCAAGTGCCGCGCGCAAAAGCAATGTCGCAGCCAGCGCGTCGACGTCGCCGCGCCGTCCGCGCGTCGAGCCCTCCATTTCCTTCACAGCACGCTGCGCCGCCGCAGTCGTGAAGCGCTCATCGACGAATTGCACGGAAAGACCCGTGCGGCTCCCTAACGAGGCGCCCAACTCACGCGCCTCGCGGCTGCGCGGCGTTTCAGCTCCCTCGCCATCCAGCGGCAGCCCAATCACGAAGCCTTGTGCCTCCAGCTCCACCGCGCGCTCGAGCAGTCGTGTCACAGGAACGCGTTTGCCGGGGCGTCGCGTGATGTGTCCAACCGGCGTCGCAATCGTACCCGTCGGGTCGCTCACGGCAAGTCCGATCCTGCGGTCACCAAGATCGATCGCGAGGAGTCGCGTCTAACCCGCGCCCCCGGACGCCATCTGAATGAAGAACTCGCGATTCGTCCGCGAGCGCGACATCTGCTTCGCGAGAAAGACGATCGCTTCGTCGGGCGGCATGTCGCCGAGGAACGATCGAAGCAAATAGACACGATTCGTCTCTTCCGTGGCGAGCAGCAGCTCTTCACGCCGCGTGCCGGATTTGTTGATGTCGATCGCCGGATAGATGCGCTTGTTCGCGATGTCGCGGTCCAGCACAAGCTCCAGGTTGCCCGTGCCCTTGAACTCCTCGAAGATCACCTCATCCATGCGCGATCCCGTTTCGACGAGGGCCGTGGCGACGATCGTTAGGCTGCCGCCGCTGTCGATCTTGCGCGCCGAGCCGAAGAAACGCTTGGGCTTGTGTAGTGCGTTCGCGTCGACACCGCCGGAGAGGATCTTCCCCGAATTCGGAATGACGGTGTTATGCGCTCGCGCGAGCCGCGTGATCGAGTCGAGCAGAATCACCACGTCGCGCCCGTGCTCCACCAGCCGCTTGGATTTCTCGATCACCATGTCAGCGACCTGCACGTGCCGATCTGGTGGCTCGTCGAACGTCGATGCGATCACTTCGGCGTCCGGCACCTGCTCCATGAAGTCGGTCACTTCTTCGGGGCGCTCGTCGATCAGGAGCACGATGAGCGCGACTTCCGGGTGATTCTGCACGATCGCGTTCGCCATCTTCTGCAGCAGAATCGTCTTTCCCGCGCGTGGCGGCGCGACGATCAGTCCCCGCTGTCCTTTGCCGATCGGTGCGATGAGATCGACGATGCGCATCGCGAGATCGCCGTTCTCCAGTCGAATCCGTTGATCGGGATAGCGCGGCCGCAGGTTGTCGAACGCGGGACGCAGCTTCGTCGTGTCCGCGACATCGCCGTTGATCGTCTCGACCTTGAGCAGCGCCAGATAGCGCTCGCGCTCTTTCGGCGGTCGAACCTGCCCGGCGATGGTATCGCCAGTGCGAAGGTCGAAACGTTTGATCTGCGATGGCGAGACGTACACGTCGTCAGGGCCGTACAGGTAGCTGAAGTCCTGACTCCGTAGAAACCCGTACCCTTCCGGCAGGATCTCCAACACGCCTTCGGCACGCAGCACTTCTTCTTTGTCGAGCAGACGCTGCTCAATGCGAAAAATCAGGTCCTGTTTCCGGAGGCCCGAAGTGTTCGTTATGCTCATCCGCTCGGCGAGATCCACCAATTCGCCAACGGATTTTTTCTTAAGGTCCGAGATATCCACTACGTGGCTCCAACAGCAATCAAAGGGGACCCAATCGCCAACAGCGTAGCAAACTCAGGGCGCAATAGAGGTTAGGCGCGGTACGCGGCGACGTCGGCGGCTGCTTCGCCAAGCTACGCCCCGGCAAAAAGCGCGGCAAGTCACGCGAGCGTCAGCGTGACACAGGCGAAGTTCTTATTAATGGTAGTGCGCGAGGCGGGATTCGAACCCACGACCTTCGGCTCCGGAGGCCGACGCTCTATCCAGCTGAGCTACTCGCGCGGCGCAAAATCGGCGCGCGGCCGTAGCCCCAACTCTAATCCGTGCTCGTTCGGAGCGTCAGGGCTCGATAGCCAGCGCGTCGCTTAGCAGGGCGCGATTCGTCCGCACTTCGTCCTCGAGAAGCCGGGCTGCCTCTCTGAGGTCGTCTCGCGCGGCGAGAAGCTCCGGCGTCGCGGCCATGCCAAGAGACTCGACCAGCTCCGTGAGGGGTACGTTCTCGCTGCCACCGAGGCGCAGGTTGATGATCTTCGGACGACGGCTCGCCTCGCCAAGGGTCTGCAATACACGCTGAATGCCGAAGGTTGCGTCATCCAGCGCTTCATAATCGTCCGCCGCGATTGCCGCCCGCTGCTGCCGCATGAGACGACCGAGGTCGTGCAGCAGTCGCCGCTCAGTGTAGACGGCGTCCAGCAGATGTTGCGTCAACCAGCGCTGTTGCAACGGCGTTTCGCTGGAACTCTCGATGGCTGACTCGTTAGGCATGGCTCGGCGCGATGAACGGTACGAGTACTGCCCGCGATCGTGGTCGCAGGAGGACGCCGGCCGGACCGGCGCGTACCATCGACATTCGCAATGCCTGGACCCTTGCCGCCGAGTCGGCCGCACGGCGCCATCTCGCCGTGAACCGGCGTTCTAAGTGCGCGATTCTAGCCGACTTGCCGCGCCTGGCGTGTCGCCACTCGTTAGGGAAGTTGTGCGCGGTGGCTGGAGGGAACTACTTGCTAACCGGGCAGATTGTGCCGCGTATCGGGGCCGTGTTTGCCGCCTCTCCCTATCCCCTAGCCCTAGCCCCTAGCCCCTAGCCCCTAGCAACTAGGACTACGCTACTTCTCGAATATTCGCGGACTTCGATCCCGGCCCATTCAACTTATTACGCAGAGTGCGCACGCTGATCCCGAGCAGCTCCGCCGTGCGCGTGCGATTGTTCCCGGTCGCCTGCAGCGCGCGCTCGATCAACACGCGTTCGGCTTCGTTCACGTTGAAGGACGTGAGCACAACGGCGTTCGGCGGCAACACGGACGCACCGCCACCGTGCACCGAGATCGCGACGCCAGTGGGCGTTGTCCGTCGCAAGGCTTGCTGAGCGAGCGGTGAGTTGCTGGCGAGACGCTGTCCGTCGAAGACGTGCGGCGCCAGGACTGCATCGTTGCTGAGAATCACGGCGCGCTCGACGGCATGCTGAAGCTCGCGCACGTTTCCCGGCCACGGATACGCCTGCAACATCTGCAACGTCTCCGGTGCGATCGCGCGCAGTTCTTTTCCGATTTCCGACGCTGTCGCTAGCGCGAAACGATACGCCAGCGATGGAATGTCCTCAGGGCGCTCACGCAACGGCGGAATTACGATCGGCACGACAGCGAGCCGGTAGTACAAATCCTCGCGAAACTCACCAGCGGCTGTGCATGCCGCGAGGTCGCGATTCGTCGTCGCAATCACGCGCACGTCGACCCGTATCGCCGAGTTACCGCCGACCCGCTCGAACTCTTGTTCTTGCAGCACGCGCAGAAGCTTCGACTGGAGCTCCAGCTTCATCTCGGAGATTTCATCAAGCAGCAGCGAACCACCGTCCGCGCGCTCGAAGGCTCCTACGACGCGCTTCACAGCTCCGGTGAACGCCCCCTTTTCGTGCCCAAATAGCGCGCTCTCGATCAAGCCGTCAGGCAGCGCGGCGCAGTTCAGTTTGATGAACGGCTTGCCGCGACGATCGCTCTGATCATGGATTGCGCGTGCGATGAGCTCCTTTCCAGTGCCGCTCTCGCCCTGCAGAAGCACCGTTGCGCGTGTTGGCGCGACTGTCGCGATCGTCTGCAGAATCCTGTGCACGGCCGCGCTCTCCCCGATGATCTCGCGCTCGTGCCGTACCTGCATCAGTTCGCGGTGCAGCTTGTCGTTCTCGCGCTTCAGCCTAACGAATTCGAGCGCTTGCTCCACAGCCAGGTCCAGCTGTTGCGGCCGAATGGGCTTGGTGACGTAATCGATGGCGCCGGCTTTGATCGCGATGACAGCGTGCTCGATGCTCGCGTATCCCGTGATGATGATGACCGGCACGTCATACCCTTCCTGCTGCAGCAGTTGCAGGAACTCGAGACCATTGAGCCCCGGCATCCGATAATCCGAGATGATGAGGTCGATCGTCTCGCGCGATAGCGCCTGCAAAGCCTCCACGACCGTGCTCGCGCCAATGGCTTTGTGGCCGGCTTGCGTGAGAACGTCGTCAAGAACGACGCCGATTGACGGTTCGTCGTCTACGTAAAGGATGCTTGCCATGCGAGGGTGCTTTCCGGGAGGCTGTACTCGGCGAGCGAGGCCTGCGTGGGAGGGCAGGGGTGGTACGCCTTCTAGACGCCTTCCTGGCCGGACCGGCAACAACTTCCGGGCACTTTTCAAACCCTAGCGAGAGGGACCGGCGACACGTGGCTCAGGGAGGCTCAAGGTTCCGGATCTCGTGCCGATAAAGAGACATAGCAGGCACTGAAGAAGAGCACCCAACCGTTTTTCGACATGGCTGCGGGATTCGACAGCTGCGGACGAAGGCCTCGTAACTGGGAGGTGGGAGTGGTCCCACATGGAGCGGGGGAACGGATGGCCAGCGTCCGCCGTCGTCTACTCTCTGGCGACTATGACAGCGACTACGTCGTCCTAGAAGTAGCGCGGCGCATGCTTGCATGTGGCGTGCTTCCAGAAGCGGTACAGCGCGAAACGGCGACGCCGCAACGCCACTACTGAGACTCAAGAGGACTGTACATGACGTTGCACGCACATGACTCCACCGCCACCCCCAACGCGTATCGCATCGAGAAGACGCGTCTACCGGTGACAGTAACGCTCATTGGTGGTGCGAAGATCGAAGGTGATCTCTTCGTGCGCGCCAGTTCGCGCTACGCGCAGCGGCTGGAAGACGCTCCGGAAGTGCTCAATGCGCCGCAGCCGTTCTTCCCGATGGCGCTGCCAAGCGGCGAAATAGCGCTCGTCGCCAAAGCGCACGTGTATAGCTTGCGTGGTGGACCCGGCGCCATCCATCAGGACTTCTCGCTAGGCACACCGCGGACTGTAGAGCTGTTCCTTTGCGACGGCGAGCGCATCACGGGTCGCGTATTGATCGAGCCGAGACGTGCGCACACACGCGTGCTCGATTTCCTGAACGTCGAAGACGAGAAATTCTTCACTGTGTTCCTCAAGCACGGACTGCTGCTCGTCAATCGATCGCAGGTGATCCGTGTCCGGCCGCTGGACTGAGCCGAGTTTAGAAGGCGCAGGAGACGGCGCCCATGACCCGCGCCCGCGTTAGGTCACTCTACGATTCGGAGGCGGTCCTCCGCCAAGCCGCCGGCGCCTTGCGCGCACTCGGCTGGTCCGATCCCGCCAATCGATTCACCGAACGGCTGCCTAGCGAGGCGCCGGACTTGCTCGCGCGTCGTGAACTGGCGCTGGCGCGTCATGCCTCCCTGATCGCGGCGCTACGCAGGAGCCGCGAGGTGCTCGATGCTGTCGCGCGCGTCGTGGACGCACGCGCAACGGCGAAGCACAGCGCCGTGAAGTAAGCGTACGGCCGCGCCCATCCGGGACGCTGCGCCTCGTCGCGCGAGTCCTTGCCGAGGCACGTGCGTCCGTCTATAAAGCGTTATGCGAAGCCCAATATCTTCCGCGTGCGGCGCGGCGTTGCTGATCGTCGCTGCAAACCTCCCCGCGCAGGGTTCGCAGCAACCTTTTCGCACGACGCAAGATCGCGCCGGCCTGTGGCTCACGTACGTCGGCGAACATGCGCTGAACGATCGCTGGTCCTTTCTTTTCGATGGCAGCATCCGACGTGGAGAGTTCGCCTCGGTCTGGCGGAGCTTTCTCGTTAGGCCCGCTCTGCAGTGGCAGCTCACTCCCGGCGTGAGATTGGCCACCGGCTATGCGTTCAGCTACGTGTACCCGGCGGGCGGCGCTTCCGGCAATGTCCACACTCCGGAGCATCGCATCTTTCAGCAGGTCCTGCTGTCGCACACGATCAGCAAGGTCTCGCTGAGCCACCGTTATCGCTTTGAAAACCGCTGGTTCCAGCAAACGGACACCGCGGCGGGCGGCGAGCACACGCAGAGTTGGCTCAAGCGCCAGCGCGCCCGCTACCAGGTCAAGGGAACGTTCCCGTTAGGCAGCGGCCGGACCTACCTGAGCAGTTTTGACGAGATCTTTGTCAACATCGGCGCCAATGTGCGCTATAACGTCTTCGACTCGAATCGTTTCGCCGCCGGCCTCGGTCTCCGCCTGACGAACACGCTGCGCCTCGAGTCATACTATCTCAACTATCTCGTTTTGCATGGCGATGGACGTGGTGTAGATCGCAACCATGTGTGGCTCACGACTCTCAATTCCACGCAGCCTTTCAGACGCAGTACAAAACAGTGATAGCTGATGCTGTCACTGCCGTGACGGCGACTCTGCAGATGTCGTCTTTCGGGCGATTTCCGCGCTCTCCGCGCGGGATAACCGGCCCTCAATGCGCCTCACTCGCCTCATCGCCGCACTCGTCAAACTCGCGCTCGTCTACTTCGC
>DATBKN010000337.1:0-9639 GCA_036555845.1 Gemmatimonadaceae bacterium
TGGTAGCGGCCCGCCTGGCGGTCGAACCACCGGTTGAACGCGCCGAAGGCCCGCGCGATCGCCCCGCGCCGCTCGCCCTTCTCCACCTGCGGATCGGGCCAGTACGCCGACAGCATCGGGTCGAGCGAGAACGACACGAAGAGCGACACGAGCACCGCGGCCGCGATGGTCAGCGCGAAGGGCTTGAACCACTGCCCCGCGAGCCCGTACATGAAGGCGACGGGGACGAACACCGCGACGATCGAGAAGGTGGTGGCCGCCACGGCGAGCCCGATCTCGTCGGTTCCCTTGAAGGACGCGGTGGTGTGGTCCTCGCCCAGCTCGATGTGCCGGACGATGTTCTCCCGGACGACGATGGCGTCGTCGATGAGGATGCCGATGGCGAGCGAGAGTCCCATGAGCGACATCGTGTTCAGCGTGAAGCCGAACCACTTGACGGCGATGAAGGACGCGAGCACGGAGACCGGCAGCGCCAGGCCGGTGATCACCGTGGAGCGCCACGAGTTGAGGAAGAGGAAGACGACGAGCACCGTGAGCATCGCGCCCTCGAAGAGCGTCTTCTGCACATCGCTCACGGAGTTGGCGACGCGATAGCCCGCATCCTGCACGATGTCCATCTTCACCGTCGAGGGCAGCGTCGGACGCAGCTTGTCGAGGCGCGCGTGAATGTCCGACGCCACCGACGTCGTGCTGTAGCCGATGGACTTGCGCACATCCACACCGACTGCTTCGCGACCGTTGAAGAGCGCCATCGTGCGCGGCTCTTCCGTGCCGTCTTTCACCGTCGCAACCTGGCCGAGCCTAACGATGTTGCCACTCTTCTCGGAGACGACGAGCTGCGTGAACTCGTCAGGCGAGAGCAGCTTGCCTCGCAATCGGATCGTGCGCTCGTCCAAGGGGCCGTTCACCCGGCCTACCGGCGCGGCGAGGTTCTGCCCCTGCAGCGCCTGCACCACCTCGCTCACGCTCACGTGCGCGGATTGCAGCGCGTCAGGACGCAGCTCGACGGTGAGCTCGCGTTCGATTCCACCCGCCAGGCTCACGTTTGCCACGCCGGAAACCGATCGCAGCTCTCGCGTCACGGCTGGATCGACGAGACGAGTCAGCTCCGCCGAGCTGAGAACGCTCGACGAAAACGCGATGGACAGGATGGGATAGTCGGTGTCGCTGAACTTCGAGAGGATCGGCTCTTCGATTTCCGGCGGAAGGTCGCCGCGAATCTCCGAGATCTTGTCGCGAACTTCCTGCGTCGCGTCGCTGATCTCTTTGCCGAACTCGAACTCGGTGGTGATGACGGCGTAGCCGTCGGCAGCCGTCGAGCGTACCTCGCGCACACCCGAGATGCCAGAGATCGCCTCCTCGATCGGATCGATGACCTCGCGCGCGACGTTGTCGGGTGACGCGCCCGGATAAACGACCGAAGTAACGACGATCGGTTCCTGGATGGCGGGGAACTCGTCGGTGTCGAGGCTGAACAGCGCGAACAGCCCGAAGATGACAAGCGCTAGCATCGACGTCACCGTGACGATCGGACGCTTGATGGCGAAATCGGAAATGAACATACAAATAGTCCTTAGGCCTTAGGTCTTAGTCGTTAGGTCGCCCTATTTGTTTGCTGCGGCCTGATCTGTTGCAGCGCCGACGCGAACCGGCGTTCCCGGGCTGATGCCGACGGCGGCGCCGACGAGCAGCGTGTCACCGGCTGCGATCCCCTTGGTAATCTCCACGCGACCCTTCTCCTCGTCGCGGATGCCCAACTCCACCTCCACGCGCTCCGCGCGACCCGCCTTCAGGCGGACCACCGTCGGCTTCACGGCGCGCTGATCAACGGCGTTCGCTGGCACCGTTAGGCCATCGTGCGATTCAGCGGCCACGCGGCCGTCGGCGAAGAGTCCCGCGACGAGCGTACTTCCCGGATTGCTCACCGACACGACGATGCGCACCTGACCTGTGGTGGCGTCGGCGGTCGGATTCACTCGCGTGATGCGTCCCTGGAACGTGCGACCGGGATATCCAACCGCTGTGAATGTCACCGGCGACCCAACTCGAATCGCCGTCAGTTGATTGGCTGGCACGCTCGCTTCATAACGCATCGAGCGTGGGTCGACGATCTTGAAGAGCGCACCTCCCGGTGAAACGACATCTCCTGCAGAGACGCTTTTTTCACTGACGATCCCCGCGATCGGCGAACGGATGCGCGCGTCGTCGAGCTGGTCCTGGGCGAGCGATAGGCGTGCCTTCGCGTCTGCCAGGACGCCCTGCGACGCTTCATTGTTCTGGCGCGCCTGTTCCAGCTCCCGCTGCGAGATCGCGCCGGCCGCCGCGAGGCGTTCGAAGCGAGTCAGCTCGCGCGCTGCGAGATCCGCCGCGTTCTTGGCCACCGTGTGAGACGAACGCGCGGAGAGAAACTGATCCTGGACTGTGCGGTCATCCAGCCGGGCGAGCAGCGTCCCGGGGACGACGCGACTGCCCTCGTCGGCATGCGTCGAAAGGACGGTGCCAGACATTTCCGCCCGGATGTTCGCCTCCTTTTCCGCAGCGAGTGTACCCGACACCGCAGGGCCGGTCGCAATGCGTTGCCGCTCCGCGACCGTGATCGCCTCCGGGCCGATTGTCACGGCGACCGGCGTCGTCTCGGCTTGTGCGTCGTCCGTGCTCTTGCCGCACGCGGCGAGCGTCAGCAGCGCGGATGGCAGCACGGCGGTAATGAGCCTTCTCGTTAGGTTAGTCATTGTCGTGAATCGATCGTGGTTACTGGCCGGGATTTACAGACGTTGCTGCGGTTTGCGGCGGGCGCGTGGGACGCGTCTGACCACCCGAACCTCCCGGTCCGAGCGAGCCACCCGCGCCTGGCGTGGCACCTGTTGACGGCGACGGCGCGCCGAATGCTCCCGCGCCGGTGCCTAACGGCAGGTCGCGGAGCAGCGCCAGACGCACGCGCGCTACCTGCACGTTGCGCGCGGCGAGCGCGCGATTCGCTTGCGCCTGCTCGAGCAGCAGCCGTGATTCGGACAGCTCGAGCTGCGTCGAGATTCCTTCGCTGAAACGGACCTCGGCGATGCGATACGCCTTGAGCGCCTGCTCCGAAGTGCCCTGGCTCGCGGCCAGCGTCGCCTCCGATTGCTCGAGCTGCGCCAGATTCTGACGCGTATCGAGGCTGGCGAGCTTGCGCGTTTGTTCGAGACGAGCGGCGCTCTCTTCGACGGCGGCTCGACTCGCCATCTCTTCGCCGCGGAGGCGGCCTCCGGTGAAGAGCGGCATGGAGGCGCCGATCGTCACGTTCCAGTTGGTAAGCAAATTGTCGAACTTCGGTGCACCCGGGGCGAAATTGAGCCGCGCGTACTGCGTAGAAAGCGAGACGGTCGGCCACTTCTGCGAACGAGCGACAGCGAGCTGCGCTTCCTGCGCGCGCAGCGCCTCGGCGAACTGCCTAACGGGCGCGCGGTTGGCGCTGCTCGTGTCCGGAATGTCGGTCGCGGCGGCTCCTGTGACGGCCGCAACGGCGCGCACCGCGCTCATGGACCGGTCATCGTCGCCGATTTGTGTCGTGAGGGAGACTGTTTCCTCGTAAGGCACGTTCAGCAGCTGCTTGAGTCGCAGGTACGCGAGCTCGCGCTCCCAGCGACGCTGAATCAGCGCCGGACGCTGGTTGTCACGTGTGACCTGAGCCCGCAGCAGATCGAACTCGGATGTGTTGCCGACCTGGTGCGCCAGTGACGTATGGGTGAACGCGCGCTCCGTCCACGCCAGCGACGACTCGGCGATCGCTACCAGACGGTCCGCCAGCGCGGCGTCGAAGTAGGCTTCTGTCACGTTGAGTGCGAGCTGCGCGCGCTGAGCGGTCAGCTCGATGTCGGCCGAGCGCTTCCCGGCGTGGGCTGCCCGGTTCTGCGCTTGCGCGCGACCGCCAGTGAAGAGATCGACCGATCCGGTCAGGCCGAACTGATACTGGTTCTTGGCGCCAAACCCGACTTTCGAGAAATCGATGCCGCCACTGCCTGACGCCGCGCAGCGCGTCGCGGTTTCCAGCGCGCGAATGCGCTCGGCGTCGCTGGCACCTGCCGCCGCGAGGTAGCGCGTGCAGGGCGTGAAGAACGACGTCGTGTCGTTAGGCGGCGCCGGCGGAGTGCCTGGAGGGGGCACGGGCGAGCCGCCCGAGCTGAACGCCTCGAATTGCGAGGCGAGTGTGCGCGTGTACTGCACCGATCCCGACAGCTGCGGGAGGTAGCCGGAGAATGCCTGCAGCTCCTGCCCCCGAGCGCGGGTTACGCCGGCTTTGGCGATGCGCACTGCATCGCTCTGTGAGACGGCCGCGCGAAGAGCTTCTTCCAGCGAGAGCGATCGCGCCTGCTGCGCCGACGCAGCGAACGGTGCCGCGACGGCGACAGACAGGGCGAAGATGGAATGCATGTGTCTACGCATAATGAACACTCGGATTGGCGATAGTCGTTAGGCGGTTGCCAGGGACGCGCGCCGCCGTTTGCGCCGCGGTGCGCTGCTCTTTCCCTCGAACGGCACGGCGATACTGCGCAGAAAGACCTTGGCGTAGCGCGCCGCGGCCTGCTGCGCCGGAGGGAACGTCTGCGGCACCATCTCGCGCCCCATCACGTCGTGAAAGATCGCGCTGAAAAGCATCGAAGCCGCCGTGCGCACATCCACGTTAGGGTCCGTTCCTTCCTTCTTGACGAGATCGCGCGCGTACGCCACAAACCGGTCGAACGCCACGCGTTTCTCGCCGCACAGCTCGCTGCACAACTCCGGATGCTCCATCTGCTCCGCCATTCCTTGACGGATCAGGTGGCGATGCCTGGACAAGTTCTCCATCACGGCAGCGTTGGACTTTGTGAGCTGCTCGAGCGGAGTGAGCGAGGGATCCGGCGGACCCGGATGTGGATCGATGAATTCCTGAGTGCGCATCGCCTCAGCGATGAGCGCGGCTTTGGAGCCGAAGAGTCTGAAGAGTGTGACTTCGTTCACACCCGCTTCTTCGGCGATGCGGCGCGTCGTCGTACCGCGAAAGCCAGAGCTCGCGTAGACCCGCGCGGCGGCATCGATGATTCGTTCGCGATGATTCAGCATGAAGGCCGGATAGCCAAGGGGCGCGAAGTGTATTGGAGCCCGTTAATGAAAGCAAGTGGTTGCTTGCACCGTTACGCGCGCCTGACAAAACGAGTTTCAGCGGCGATGCGTGGCTGGGGCTGGCACATCCGCCTGGGGCGTCCGAAGTTGCGGCATGCCCAAGCGTCCTGCGGGCGCCGGCGTCCCCGCCGAGCTGTGGCAATGTCCGAAGTGCGGTGCCCGCTTCGTGACACGACATATGTCGCACTCGTGTGGCCGCTGGCAGCTTGATGATCACTTTCGCGGAAAAGCAAACGCCGTGCGCGATGCTTTTGATCGGTTGCGCGAGCTCATCGAGGCATGCGGCCCGGTCGAGATGCTTCCCCAGAAGACGCGCATCGTTTTTCTCACACGGATGCGTTTCGCCGCGGCGATGCCGCGCAGCGCATGGCTCGACGGCCATCTTAACATTGGTCGCGAGATCAGCGATCCGCGCTTCACCAAGGTCGTTCGCTACGGACCGGCGACGTATACGCATTCGTTTCGTGCGCGCGATGCGTCCTTCTTCGACGCGACGTTTGCCGGCTTCGTGCGCGAGTCGTACATTCGCGGCCGCCAAGAGCACGAACGCACCTAACGAGTCCTATCCCCTATCCCCTATCCCCCAGGAATCGATGCTCCGCCGCATCCTCGCCGTCGTCGCTGGACTCGTCGCCGCCATGGCGATCATCTTCGTGGTCGAAGCCGTGGGGCGTGTGCTCTTCCCACTGCCTTCAGGCATGGCGCTGAACGATCCTGAATCCATGCGCGACCGACTGGACATGATCCCAATCGGTGCGCTGGCTTCGATTCTCGTCGCCTGGACGCTGGGCGCGCTCGCCGGCGCGTACTCGGTCGGCCGCCTGGGCGGGGCCATGCTGTCTTACATCGCGGGAGCTGTCGTCCTCGTGTGGGCGGCTTGGATGACGATCCGGATGCCGCATCCGATCTGGTTCGTCCTGGCCACTCCGATTCTGATCGTGGGCGCCACGGTACTGGGGGCCTGGCCGAGTCGTCCGCGGCGCCCGATCGTGCGCACTGCAGCCAAATAGGCGTGGACGGTGAAGTTAGGGGGCGGCGTTAGGCGTTCGCCCAGGTCCAAAGCTAAGCCTCGCCAGCACCCCTAACTCACGTTGTTCAATCAGCCGCCGCCGTGCCCTTCGTGACTGCTGCTGCTCCCGCCGGGTGAGACCTTGATAAGTGCGCGCATCCAGGGGATGGATGCAGCACATGTATTTGTGATGCTGGATGGCCCATGACAGATTGAGAAAGCGGTGACGCGAGAAGCGAGTTGAACTCTTCGAGCGTGACCATGCCGCCCTTGAGCGTACACCCACCCGTCGGCGCCCAACCCGCATCGTTGGAATTGCAGTCGTCGTATAGCTCGATCCTGGCTTCGTCGCCTTCGCCGTCACCTTCGTCGTCGCCGCGGCCAGGTTTGTCGTTGCCGGATCGGTCCGCCAGGAGTTTCGATGTTGATTTGGGGGAACCCACGGGTACCTGAAGCGGACTGCGCGTTAGGCGGCACAGTCTGCATCTTCAGCATGACTGCAATTCGCACACCGGTGAACAATCGGCGGGTCGATCTGTGCGCCGAGCGTAGACAGGCTGTGCTTTAGCACCGTTCCAACTCGATGCGCCGCCCGGCTGCGGGTCTCGCTTCCAAGAAAGTTGGAACGCTGTTAGCGCTTCGTCGGTTGCGGCTGCAATGCCGCGCGATCCTTGAGCGGAATGACGAGCCGCTCGGCCGTGTGCGTCGCCGAGAAGGCGACGACTTTGTTGTCGACGAGCCCTGCTTGTTTGGCCGCGGCGAAGACGTCGGTGTCTTTGAGCGTCGCGTCCCTGCCCTTGCGGTGCACGACCCAGATCGCACCGTCGCTGGCCAGCATCCTCTTGAAGTTCGCGAGCCTAACGAGCGCCGACGGATTCTCCGTTCCAAAGAAGACGATATCCACGGCGCCGGCCGGGCGCGTCGCCACGTGAGTGCGCGCTGCCAGCTCCACCAGAAAGGCAGCGTCGTCGACGCCATCGACGGTGACGTTCATTCCCTGCTTCACACCCAGCTTGTCCATGAGCGACCGCGGATTTTTTATCTTCTCGATCCACTTCGTCGCCGCCGCGCCCAGATACAGCGTCACGTTGCCCTGGCGATGCGTGATCGCGAGCCGACCGTCCTTCGCTTCGAGACGCTCGATATCGCCGAACGCGATCTTCACGCGTTCGTCCGGGAGCCGCAGCAGGAGATGATCGGTCTCGAGCAGAGCCTTGCCGTTCAACCGTCGCCGCCCGAGTCGCATGACGCACGTGGCCTCTAGACCCATTTTCCGCCCGTTAGGCTCATCATGCTCGTTGGTGCGCGTTGTCCGTCATCGCTGCAATTCTTGCTCTTAAAGACCAACTGCTGTTCGGATCTAGCGGATTGGGCGGGGTACGCGAAAACTGCTTGTTTGAACAAAAGCAGTAGGTCCGCGTCATTCGCTCCCTCAGCCAAATCCGAACCGCAGTTGGCCTTAAAAAGAAGTCGCGTCAGGCCGAGTCCCGTTAGGGCACGACTTTCTTCGCCGCCTTTGTCTTGGCACCGGCGAAATCGCCAGCCTTCACAATCGAGATCTTGTCAGGATCGATGTACTTGCGCCAGGCAGCGTTGATGTCCGCCACCGAAAGCGCCTCGATTTTGCGCTCCATGTCCGCATCGAACGCGAAGGTGCGATCCAGGAAGAGCTGGTTGTTGAGCGAGCTGGCGACAGCGGGATCCTGCGCCCGCATCTGCTCCGCGAGGCGCGACAGGCCTTGCTTCGCTTTCTGCAGCTCCTCGGTGGTGAACCCGTCCTTGAGCGCCTTCTGCAACTCGTCCTTGAACGCCGCCTCGACGCGCTCGCCATTCTCCGGAGCGAAGATCGCAAACGCAAAGAACTGTCCGGCGCGATCGATCGACCCGGCGTTCACACCGGCTTGGACACCGTAGCTCAATCCTTCCTTCTGCCGGATGCGATCGGCGATGCGCGCATCGAGTCCGCTCTCGCCGAAGATGTAAGACGCGACGCGCAGCGCGGGCCAGTCAGGATCAGAGTTACGCATGGCGATGTTGACGCCGGCGATGAGCACGGCGTTCGCCTTGTCCGGCGTCTCGATGTTTTGCGGCGTCGCCGGGACGTCGCGATGTTGCGCCGCGATACGCTCGAATGGAATTGGGAGCTTCCAACTGCCGAAGGTTGCCGTGGCCCAGGCTGTCAGCTCGTTAGGGTCGAAGTCGCCGACGGCGGACATCGTCCCCTTGTCAGCTCCGACGAAATCGCTGTAGAGCTTCGCCACGTCCTCGACTTTGACTGCTTTGAGCCCGGCGATCGCCTCGTCCATCGTCTCGACGTAATTCGGATGTCCTTTCTCATACGGATTGAGGTGGCGGCTCAGTGCGAGTTGTGCGAGCGCGGTCGGCTCCGATTTCTGACCCTCGATTCCAGCGAGCGCTTCCTGCCTGAGCAGCTCGAATTCTTTTGGATCGAAGGCCGGCTCGCGCAAAACCTCGCGCAACAGTGCGAGCGTAGCGGGTAAGTTCGGCCGCAGCGTCTGCACACTGGCAGAGAGCGTGTTGACGCCTGCGCTCACCGACACCTGCGCTTTCAGGCGATCGAATTCGTCTTTCACTTGCTGGCGCGACTTCGACTTGGTGCCGCGCATGAGCATCGCGCCCATGAGATCGCTGTACTGCGCGCGGCCGGTCAGCGTCGCAAGACTGCCGAAGCGCAGCGTGACGCGGACATGTACAGCCTCTCCGCGAGTCTTCTTTGGGAGCAGCGCCAGCTCGAAACCGTTAGGCAGACTGCTGCGAGTCGTGCGCGCGTCGAGATTTGTCGGCGAAGGATCGAACGCTTCGCCCTGCGCGACTTCCTTGCGACCCGTGTAGTTCTTGAGGAGGGTTTGCGGCTCCGGCGCCTCCGCGATCTCGGCGCGATCAGGTGATTTCGTTGGAATGAAGATGCCGACTGTGCGATTCGCCGGCTTGAAGTACGTCGCCGCGGTGCGCTGCACGTCCGCTGTCGTCACGGCTTCGACCTTGTCCCGCAGATAGAACATCAGTCGCCAATCTCCAGCCGCTGCGAACTCCGTGAGTTGAAGTCCGACGGCCTCGGGATTGTTGAGCGTGAGGTCGAACGATTTGGCGTATTCTGCCTTCGCTCGATTCACTTCTTCGTCAGTGATCGGATGCGCGGCCAGCTGCTCGACGACGGCGAGCATCGTATCGCGCGCCGTCTCCATCGCCTGCTCCTCGCGCAGCTCGGCGAAGGTGATGAAGAATCCCGGCTCGCGCGTCTCCAGCGTTAGGCCGAAGATGTTGGCCGCGAGCTTGGGCTCCACGAGCGCCTTGTAGAGCCGTCCCGTCGGCTCGGTGGCGAGGACGCTCGACAGCACCTGCAGCGCCGGATAGTCGGGATGCGACGCCGCTGGCGTGTGATAGAGCAGGCCCACCCACTTCGTGTCGCCGACTCGCCGCAGCGTGACCGTGCGCTCCCCGTCCTGCGTCGGTTCGCGCGTGTACGTCGT
>DATBKN010000338.1:0-3773 GCA_036555845.1 Gemmatimonadaceae bacterium
GCAATCTGGGAGACCCCCAGTGGCTGTCGGCGCACGAGCTGGGTGTGTCGATGGTGGACGGGGGACGGACGCGGATCGAGCGAGTAACGATCGATCCGGCGGCGAATCCGCCGGCCCGGAACCGTGGGGTGTGGGCCGAGGCACCCGACTTTCGGGAGACGAACGGACCGTCGTTCGCGATGGCACCCGGCGGCGGGGTCATCTACCTGCGCGGTGCAGTTGACCGGCCGGCCTCTTACCTGCGCGTCGTGCCAGGCTGGGTCGATCGGATGAAGAAGGCCGTGGACGCGGCCAATCGATGACCTAACGAGCGCGTGGGCAGGATTCGCGATTTCTGACAACGGCACCCTGGCCGCGGCGGGAACTGGCAGGGCCGCTGGTTTTCTTCTGCCCTGATTCATCCTAACGACCAGGTCGCCGCTCAGCCCTCCGCGTGCATTGCCTCACGCGCCTGAATGGCCAGGATCCGCCATGTGGGCACAAGACACGACCCCAATCCCACGGCTATCACGATTCCCAGTGAGAGGCCAAGCGCCAGCCCTATCGATTGCGTGACGGACCCCGCGCGATCGGGCTTGGCGGTGAGCTCGAACACGAAGCGCGCGGCGATCGGAAGACCGATCGCAGCTCCCAACGCGATCTGCGTCAGCGAGCGGTTCAGGATCGTCATGAGAAGAGCACGACGCGAAGATCCAAGTGCTGCACGGATACCGATTTCGCGGGTCCGCTCCGACACAGAGAGGGAGAGCATCGCGTACAGGCCGGACGTCGCCAATGCGATGAGCACGCCGACCAGCACGACGAGCCCGGCGGCGAGTCCCATCACGAGGTACCAGTCGCCCTGTCGCACATCGCTCAGCAGCGCCGCTCTTCCCATAACGAGGTCCGGATCGACCTGCATCGCGACTTCGCGCACGCGAGCAGCCAGGCTGGCCGGCGGCGTGACCGCGTGCACCGCCAGCTGCATCGGATTGACGGTGCCTAACGCCGCTGGGAGATACACGGCCTCGCCGCGGTCGGGATTCACCACGTTCACGCCTAACGGGCCCACGACGCCGATGATCCGGTACCACGCCGCGGTGTCGCTGCTGGAGAGGGTTGGAAAACGCACGCGCCGTCCAATGGGGTCGCCTCCGGCAAGAACACGTTGCACGAAGGCAGTGTTTACGATGGCGACCGGCGACCCTCCCTCCACGTCGCTTCGCTCGAAATCGCGTCCGCTGCGGATGGAACTCCCCAGAGCGTCAAAGAAGTCCACATCGACGCGCGCTACTCTTGTCCACGGCAGCACATCCGGCGCACCGCCGACTCCGTCCAATTCGTATTGTCTCGACCGGTGCTCCATGCGTGGAAGGACGTCACTCACCGCCACGCGCCTCACGCCAGGTTCCCGCTCGAGCGCAGCCACGAGATCGCGCTGCGCGGCCGCGAGGTGCACACGTGTGCTACCGGGAGCGCCTGCTCGTTCGGGCAGGCGCAACTCCACTGCCAGGTACTCCGATGCCGGAATACCCGTCGCACGATTCGCCGCCTGCAGGTCCGTTGCGTGACCGGAGACCGCGAACGCCATACCTACAGCCGCAACGGATACGGCGATATCTGCGACCACTAACGCACCGGTCAGTCGACCGAAGCGAACACGCGACGCACCACGGATGTTCTGCGCGATCGCACGGCCGGTGATCGCAATCGCGGGGAGCACGCCTGCCACCGAGGCGCTCACGGCTGCGAGTGCAATCGCACTGAGCACCGTCTCCATCGTTAGGTCCAGCGATAACCAGTACGGCAAGGCAGACTCGCCGGCCAGCTGAGCGAGATTCACATGACGGAGCGCCCAGTTGAAAGCCAGCACTCCGACGCCAGCCGCAATGACTGCAAGCAGCAACGTTTCCACGAAAATCTGCGACACGAGGCGCACTCGTCTCGCACCGAGTGCTGTGCGGATCGCAAGCTCTCGAAGACGCGTCGCTGTGCGCGCAAACACCAGCATCGCGACATTGCCGCACGCCACGAGCAGGAGCAGGAACATCAGCAGCTGGACGAAGCGAAACTCGGGCAGACTATCGAGTCCACCCGCGGGAAGGCCCAGATAGAGCAGGCCAAACGGCACGACTTCCGCTCGTAGTCGCGCCCGTTCGCTCGCTTCGCGCGCGCTCGCCGCGCTCATCTCCGTTGGTGAGCCCTGCGATGATAGCTCGGCCTGCGCCTGTTGTGACGATACGCCGTCCGCCAGCCGGCCGAGAACTTGAACCTGCACCCTTTCTCCAACACCAGCGACTGACGTTAGGCGAAGTGGAAACCAGAATGCTTCGTTATTGGGAAATGCGAATCCGTCCGGCATCACGCCCACCACCACATATAGGCTGCGCCCAATGCGGATGCTGCGACCAAGCACGTTAGGATCCTGACCGAAGCGAGATGACCACAGGCCGCTGCCGATCACCACGACATCGGGAGCGCCAGCCGCGAAGTCCCTGGCATCGAAGACGCGGCCAAGTAACGGTCGGACAGCGAGCATCTGGAAAACCGCAGCGGAGAGCTGGGCACCGGCGGTCGGAGCGGCCTGTCCGTCCGCGGCGGCCACGTTGAAGCTCGACGTGCGGAAGGCACCGAGCGAAGAAAAGCTGCGCAGCGTCTGCGTCCAGTACGTAAACTCGCCGTCCCAGGTCGCTGCGACCTGCGAGGACAGCGGGTCCCAAAATCGAATTGCCCGCAAGCGGTCGTCGGCATCGTTAGGCAGCGGCGCCCGGAGCGCCCGCGCCAGGTGCGACGGGGCGAGGCCTACCGGAATGCCCACGGCGAGCGCGAAGACGGCCGCCAGGTTGAGCACCGGATGCTTGCGCAGCAAGCGAAGCCCAACTTTGACGTCAACCCATGAGAAGCGGAGCTGTGCGAACGATGCGAGTCCCATCGCCTCGTGTGTCTGCTCGCTGTGGCTGCGCTGATCACCGAAGTCGCGTCGATGCTGGAACTCCTGCTTCATCTCCCGCTCCACCTCGGCGCGACGGAACAGCGCGCGGCGTATCGAACGAGCGCGCGCCGGCAACCCAGAGAGCCAGCTTGGAAGGCCCAGCATCTAAGATCTCCTGAAACGAGGCGCGGGCGCGCCGGCTTGCGGGATTGAGGTGTCGCAGCGCGAGTTGCTGATTCCGCAACATGGATGAACGGCTCGGGTGAATCGCAGGTTTCTGCGTGCCGTTCCTCGCAGCCCACGCTGCATAAATGAGAACGCCAGGGTGATCGGCGCGTTCCTCCTAAAAGCCCCGTCCTGGAGAACGCTTTGCACACCGATCGGCACGGTCGCGACCTCATCTCCCTCCCATCCGACACATCGAGCATCGCCTCGCGTCGCGAGTTTCTCCACCAGGGCGCGGCTGCATTTGTGTTGGCGCCCCTGTTCGCAAGTCCAGCGCTTGCGCGGCTCACGCGGATGCGGCTCGGCGGGGCTGGAGCGGGCGCGGGACTCGCTGCGCTCACGCTCAAGCCGCTCGCACAGTATCAGAGCGAAGCCGCGCAGTTCGAGAGCGCAATGCAACGCTACGCGAGCGCATCCGCGCTCCCCATCGCGACCTCGACCCAGCGCAAGAAAGTCACGAGTGATGTCGCGAACGCGATCAGCAGCTTCCCCCTCTACTATTCGGCGCTTGTTGCGACTGCCGCCGCCGACTCAGCACTCGTCGCGTGGGTGAAGAAGGAGATCCGCGACGAAGCGACGTTCAAGAAGTTCGTCGACGGCGTCATGAAAGACCCCGCGATCGTGAACAGCATCACCG
>DATBKN010000339.1:0-10944 GCA_036555845.1 Gemmatimonadaceae bacterium
CGATCCGGTGCGCAACTACTCCGCCGCCATCGTGCTCGAGCAACCGCTTTTCAATGCCGATGCGTGGGCCGGACGCACCGCTGCCGCCTCCCTGTCTCAGGCGAGTGCCGTCGCTACTCGATGGATCGCGATCGACACGCACCTCGAGATCGTGCGCGCGTACTACGCGGCTATTCTCGTCACTCAGGAAGTCGCAACGCTCGACGCAGCGGTGCGCGCTGCGCGAGAGCACGTGCGCCAGGCGGACGCGCTGGTCAGCAATGGCCTGGTTACGCCATCCGATGCGTTGCTCGCGGCCGTTAAAGCCGGCGAGATCGAGACCGCGCTGCTCGAGGCACAGGGCCGCGCAGCCACGGCCCGCCTGGCCCTTGCGGTCACGTTAGGCACCCCTGCTGACACGGCGTTCACCCTCCCGAGCGCGCTCCCACCGCGCGAGGCGATCGCGACGCTGGCGCGCGAAGCTCGCCATACCGATCCTCGGCGCGCTCGTGATGACGTCGCGTCGGCGCAGCTGCGTCACGAGGCCGCCGAACGTGATGTCGTTCGCGCCAGGTCTGTGTACGTGCCGCGCGTCAACTCCTTTGCGCGCTACGACTGGAACGCTGCTGGGCAGCCGTTCGGCGGTGCGAAGAACTGGAGCGTCGGCATCATGGCGTCGTGGACGCCATTCGCCGGCGGCTCTGAGATCGCCGAGCTCGAGGCCACGGGCGGCCGGCAGCTTGCGGCCGATGCGCAGCGTCGGGCGGTCGAAGCGCGAGCACAACTCGAACTGGAGCAGACCGCCGTCGCACTTGATGTCGGCCTGGCTCGCCTTGAAATCGCGCAGCGGTCCACACAGCAGAGCGCTGACGCGCATCGCATCGTCTCGCGCAAATACGCCGGCGGAATCGCGACCATCGTCGAGCTGCTCGACGCCGCCGCCGCTGAAACGTCGAGTCAGCTCGGCCAGGCCAACGCGCGGTTCGCGCTCATCGTGGCGATCGCGGAACGTCATCGCGCTCTCGGCAGCGACCCCGCTGCATTGCGGGCACTGGACGAGATGTCGGTTGCTTCAGAGTCGCCAAACCCTAACGAACGATAGTGACTCCATGAAATCGACGATTGGCTTGTTGCTCACCGCGAGCGCGCTGGGTGTGTCGGCGTGCAGTGAAGGACCACACCGCGTTCCCGAAGCGTATGCCGCGGCGGCAGTCGCCAGCGATGTCTATGTGGTTCGCGACACGACGGTCGCGGCGACGCTGACCGCCGCCGGTGTCGCACGGCCGTTCGCAGAGGCCACGCTGAGCACCAAGCTGATGGGCAGCGTGACGTCAGTGTCAGTAAACGAGGGCGATCGTGTCGTGTCGGGACAGGTGCTGGTGCGGATCGACGCGCGCGACATCGACGCGAAGCGCGAGCAGGCGCGCGCGGCCATGGCGAGTGCCGAGGCCGTCCAGCGTGAGGCGGCCCTACAGACAACGCGCTGGCGAGCGCTGTACGCTGACAGCGCCGCGCCGCGGGCACAACTCGATGCGTCGGAAGCTGCGCTGGATCGCGCCAACGCCGGTCTTCAGACGGCGCGGGCGGCACAGACGGAACTTGCCGCGTTAGGCGATTATGCCGTGGTGCGCGCGCCGTTTGCGGGCATCGTCACGCAACGACTCGTCGATCCGGGAGCATTCGCCGCTCCTGGGACACCGCTGATCGCCGTGCAGGACGACAGCCGTCTGCGCGTGACCGTCTCGATCTCACCGGGCGACGCGAAGCTGGTTCGTCGCGGTGCAGCGCTGAACGCTACCATAGAAGGGCTGGAGGCCACGGCGATTGTGGAAGGTGTGTTTCCAGCCGGGCCAGGGCGCGAGCTGTACAGCATCAACGCGCTCGTGCCCAACCGGGAAGGACGCCTGCCGTCGGGTGCTGCAGCCGTTCTTTCCATCCCCGTGGGAACGCGGACCACGGTTCTGGTTCCGAGCGCCGCCATCCAGCGCGAAGGCAGCCTAACGGGAGTCGTCGTAACGCGCGGCGGCAGCGACACGGTTCGCTGGATCCGCCTGGGGCCCGCTGCGCACGGATTCGCTGAAGTTCTCGGCGGCCTGCGCGCCGGCGACAGCATTCGCGTGCCGCGCGCGGAGGCTCGGTAGCAATGGGCATCTCAGGCCGGATCGCAGGCGCGTTCCTGCGCTCACGCCTCACACCGCTTGTGGCGATCGCGTCGCTCGGCGCGGGGCTCATCGGCATCCTCGCGACGCCACGCGAGGAGGAGCCGCAGATCTCGGTTCCCATGATCGACGTCATCGCTGCGCTTCCCGGCGCCAGCGCGGATGAAGTCGAAAACTTGATCACGCGGCCGCTGGAGCGGCGCATGCGGGAAATCGACGGTGTGGAGCACGTGTATGCGACGGCGGCCGAGGATTATTCCTTGATCACCGTGCGCTTCAAAGTCGGTGAGGATCAAGAGCGTAGCGTCACGAAAGTATATGCAAAAGTCATGGCCGACGCCGGTGCGGCGCCGCCCGGTGCGCTTCCACCGCTCGTTAGGCCGCACTCCATTGACGACGTGCCGGTGATGACGCTCACGATGGCCTCGGATCGCTATACGTCGAACGAGCTGCGTGAGATCGCGACGCATCTCGAAGACGAGATCCGCACGGTAGCCGACGTGTCGGAAACCTTTGTGGTGGGAGGCGCCGCGCGTCGCATCTCCGTTGCGCTGGATCCCGCGCGACTCGCGGCGCACGGCATTTCACCACTCGAGGTGATGGGCGCCCTACGCGGCGCGAACGCGCGCGTGCACGCCGGCGCCGTAGCGTCCGGCAACGAAGTCATCCGTATAGAGGTCGGTGCACCGCTCGCCGATGCACAGGAAGTCGCGGCGGTCGTTGTTGCCGTTCGCCGCGCGACCGCTATCTCGCTGCGTGATGTGGCCGTGGTGAGCGACGATTACGGCGAACCGGATAACTATGTCTCGCATGCGGCGACCGGGCAGGCCAAGCGTCAGGCAGTCACGATCAGCATCGCCAAGCGGCCAGGTGCCAACGCGACCACGGTCACGCGTGAAGTGAACGCACGTGTCGCCGCCGCGCGCGAGCGCCTCGTGCCGAGCGACGTCACGATCGATGTGACTCGTGACTACGGCGAGACCGCATCGGAGAAGGCGCGTGAGCTGATCCTCCATCTGCTGATCGCCACGCTCTCGGTCACACTGCTGGTTGCGGTATTCCTCGGATGGCGTGAGGGGCTCGTGGTCCTGGTGGCCGTGCCGGTCACCCTTGGACTCACGCTGTTCGTGTACTACGCGCTGGGCTACACGCTCAACCGTATCACGCTCTTCGCGCTGATCTTCTCGATCGGCATACTGGTTGACGACGCCATCGTGGTGGTAGAGAACATCTATCGCCACCTAACGCGAGGAGGACGTGCGCCGGACGTTGCGGCCATCGAGGCTGTCGATGAAGTCGGCAACCCGACGATCCTGGCGACCCTGACTGTCATCGCCGCGATCCTGCCGATGGCGGTCGTTTCGGGTTTGATGGGCCCCTATATGCGGCCGATCCCGGTTGGCGCATCGGTAGCCATGGTCGCGTCGCTCGCGGTCGCTTTCATCGTCACGCCATGGTTGGCGCTGCGCCTGCTACGAGGTCACGTGCGGCCTGCTGGCGTTAGGCTGGACCGGACGCACGAGCCCGAGGAGCAGAGCGGCTTTGGCCGCTTCTACGCGCGACTCATGACGCCGCTGATCGAGCAACCGAGACGGCGCTACGCCTTCTATGGCGCGACGGTCGTTCTGCTCCTGCTTTCCGTCGGTCTGCTTGGTGTACGCGCGGTGCAGGTCAAAATGCTGCCGTTCGACAACAAGAGCGAATTCCAGGTGATCGTCGATCTGCCGGAAGGGACGACCCTGGAGACCAGCAACGCGTTAGGTGACGAGGTTGCGTCGTATCTGCGGACAGTCCCGGAGGTGCGCAGCACGCAGGTGTACGCCGGCACGGCGGCACCGTTCAACTTCAACGGGCTCGTCAGGCACTATTTCATGCGGCGCGGCGCCAACGTCGTCGACGTGCAGGTGAATCTGCTTGCCAAGGATGAGCGTGACCGGCAGAGCCACGAGATCGCTGTCGCCGTGCGCCCTTCCATCGATTCCATCGCGCAGCGCTACGCGGCATCCGCGAAGATCGCCGAGATCCCGCCGGGGCCGCCGGTGCTCTCCACCCTGGTGGCGGAGGTGTACGCTCCCAGCGACTCGTTGCGTCTCGCGACCGCGATTGCCGTCAGAGACGTATTCGAGTCGACCCTTGGGGTCGTCGACGTCGACTGGACGGTTGAAGCGGCTCAGGCCAAGCAGCGCTTCCACGTCGACCGTGCCGTCGCCGCGCGCGCCGGCGCGAGCGTCGAGCAGATCACTCAGACGCTGTACCTTGCCTTGTCAGGCGTGGCGAGCGGCACGGCGCCTAACGCCACTGCGCGCGAGCCGCGCAGCATCGTACCGCGCTTGGCGCTGGACGATCGCGCGTCCGTGAACGCGCTACTGGCGGTGCCGGTGGCCACCGCGACCGGTCCACAACCGTTAGGCCGGTTCGTGCGCGTCCAGGACGCCGTTCCGGACGGCGTGCGAGTGCGCAAGAACCTGCGGCCGACGATCTACGTCACCGGCGACGTCGCCGGCGCCATCGAATCACCGGTGTACGCGATTCTCGCGATGAACAAGCGGCTCGACGCCGTTCGTGTCGACGGCGCGTCCATCGTGCGCTACAACGCCGTGCAGCCTAACGAGCCGACCGAGATCGCTCTGAAGTGGGACGGCGAGTGGCAGGTGACGATCGAAGTCTTCCGCGACCTCGGACTCGCCTTCGCTGCGGTGCTGTTGCTCATCTATGTGCTGGTCGTCGGCTGGTTCCAGTCGTTCAAAACGCCGCTCGTCATCATGGCGCCGATCCCGCTCACACTGATCGGTATCCTCCCTGGACACGCCGTCACTGGGGCATTCTTCACAGCCACATCGATGATCGGCATGATCGCGCTCGCCGGCATCATCGTACGCAATTCCATCCTGCTCGTCGACTTCATTCAGCTGGCGCAAGCGCGGGGACGCTCACTGCGCGACGCGGTCATCGAAGCGGGGAGTGTGCGCTTCCGCCCGATCGCGCTCACTGCGGCGGCTGTCGTGATCGGCGGACTCGTCATGGTGTTGGATCCGATCTTCCAAGGACTGGCTGTCGCCCTGATGAGCGGGGCGATCGTCGCCACCCTTCTTACCATGGTCGTGGTGCCGCTTCTGTACTGGGAAATGGAACACGACCTGCGCCCGAACATCAATGAAGCTCTTGCTCCTGACATACAGCGGCTCGACGCCGGAACGGATCTCGGCGCTGCTTGAAGCGCACGGCGCGACCGGCTACACGCAGCTGGCGCACGCGCACGGTCGCGGCGACAGCGGACGTGTGGAGGGGAGCCGCGCGTGGCCCGGTGACACGAGCGTCTTCTTCAGCGTCGTGCCTAACGAGCGCGTCGAGGCATTGCGCCTGGCAGTGCGCAGTTACCGAGCGGCAGTGAACGACGGCGAACGTCTCCACGTGGCGACGCTGCCACTGGAAGACTTCGACTAGTCCCCTATCCCCTAGCCCCTATCCCCTAGCCCCTAGCCCCTATTCGGTTATGTGCCCTGAATCCGTCATCCGCCGCTTTGCCGGCGCTTTCGTTCTTATTTCGCTCGCGCTCGCGTTCTTCGTGAGCCCCTGGTGGCTCGCGTTCACCGCGTTCGTCGGCTTCAACCTTCTGCAGTCGAGCTTCACGAACTTCTGTCCGCTCGAACGCATATTGGGGCGAGCTGGATTTCTTGGTTGCCGCCCACGCAGTTAGTGGGTGACGCCATCTCGATACGCAGCAAACCTAGCGAGGATTGCGTGATGGCCGACTTGACCATGTCACCGGAGTTGGTGGAGCTCGTCGCCGATCGATTCAAGGCGCTGGGGGATCCGGCCCGCCTACGGATTCTCAGTGCCTTGCGCGGAGGCGAGCGCGCGGTCACCGAACTTGTCGAGCAGACTGGTCTCACGCAGGCCAATGTATCGAAGCACCTCGCTCTCCTCCTGCGCCTCGGGTTCGTTAGGCGCCGCCGGAGTGGTGCGTATACCTACTATGCGCTGGCCGATCGGGGCATATTCCGGCTGTGCGACCTGATGTGCGGCCGCATCGAGAATGACGTCGAAAAACAGCAACGCCTGATGCTGCGGCGATAGCGATCGCCGCGGCGATCGCAGCCATCGGAGAAGCGGCGGTCGTGCTGCGAGGCGGCAGGTACCCCTCGTGAGTGAGCTCCAGCGCGGGCGCCGCTCGCGGCTCCGAAAAACTCCGGGGAACCGAGAAATGTACAGTCAGCGAGCGGGGTGCTACCATTGCGCCACCCTCCGACCTCCGACCTCCGGCCGCTGACCTCTTCTTCGCCTAACCAAACCATCGCCGCGCCAGCGCCGTGGTACCGCAGCGTCACGTCGGCGCAATGGCGCGCGCTCGTGGCCGCGAAGCTCGGCTGGATGCTCGATGCCATGGACTTCCTGCTCTACGTCATGGCGATCGGGGAGCTCAAGCGCTATTTCGGTTTCGACGACGCGACAGCCGGCCTCCTCGGCACCATCACGCTGCTCACGTCCGCCGCCGGCGGGATCCTCTTCGGCGTGCTCGCGGACCGCATCGGCCGCACGCGGGCGCTGATCGGAACGGTGCTGATCTTCTCCTTCTGTTCGCTTGGCGCCGCGACGTCGCAGAACCTGCTGCAACTGATGCTCTGGCGCTTCGTGTTAGGCATCGGCATGGGCGGCGAGTGGGCATCGGGTGCCGTGCTCGTGAGCGAGACGTGGCCGCCGGAGCATCGCACGAAGGCGATCAGCATCATGCAGTCGGGATGGGCGCTGGGATACATCGCCGCAACGCTCGTTGCGGCGCTCGTTCTCGACGTTCTCTCGTTAGGTGACAACGCCTGGCGCTGGCTCTTTGCCGTCGGTGTGCTGCCGGCGCTTTTCACGCTCTGGATCAGGCGCCGCGTCGAGGAGCCAGCCGCATGGCTCGAGAAGAAACGAGCTGGCACGCGCGCGACAAATCCGTTCCCCGTGCTCTTCGGCCCCGGGTATCGCCGCCGGACGATTCTGGCGACACTGCTGTCGGCGTGCGTGCAGTTCGCGAACTGGGGGCTCTTCTTCTGGCTTCCCGGTTTTCTGGCGACGCCGGTGGAGCGCGGCGGCGCAGGGATGTCGATCGTGCGATCGGCGGGGTGGATCATCCCCGTGCAGTTAGGCGCTTATGCCGGCTACCTCTCATTCGGCTTCATCGCCGATCGATTGGGACGGCGACGGACGTTCATCGCCTATCTGCTGACTGCGGCGATCCTGGTGCCGCTCTACGGACAGATGGCGCGCAGTCCCATCGTGCTCATGGCAATCGGCCCACTGCTGGGCTTCGTTGGCTACGGCTACTTCAGCATGTTCGGCTCGTTTCTCGCCGAGCTGTTTCCCACCTCAGTGCGCGCGACAGGACAGGGGCTGACGTACAACCTCGGGCGCGGGATGGGAGCGCTGGCGCCTTACACGATCGGATTCGTGGCGACGATGCCTAACGTGGGCATCGGCTCGGCGCTCGCGCTCACGTCGGCGTTCTTTCTCGCCGGTGCTTTGCTGAGCCTCTTTTTCCCCGATACGAGCCGCCAGGCGCTCTCCGAGTAACTCTAGCTTCGGCAAAAGCATTAACATCGAGGACACGGAGTGAACTACGAGGACGCGGAGCAAAAACTGTAACAAAGACCTTGATGTCGATTTTCGCGCCGCATGTGACCGGCGGCTGCGTGGGTACCAAAGTAGTCCTCCGCGCCCTCGCAGTTTTTTCGGCGTCCTCGATGTAACGCGTTTGATCGTGCAGGGCTCGTACTACTTCATCGTCACGTGAATGACCGGGCGCCCGCGCATGCCGCCGAACTTCGCCGTGGCTTCGGTCGCTGAGTAGTACCTGATCTCCTTCACGGAACTGAGCATGATCTGCCGTAACCCGGCAACGTCACCCATGTCCTGATCGTTCAGACGGACCATTGGCGTCCGCGCAGCACCTGAGACGCCTGTGGTGCCCGAGGCGCGCATGAAGGTTGGACGCAATCGCTGAACGAGATCAAAAGCGTTCGTCGCCCAGTCGGCCTGGTCGATCTCGGCGCGCGTGATGACGTTGGGATCTCTGCGCGTCTGCGGCGACGGCGCGGGAGCCGCGGCGCCCGCGGGCGCCCCACTCGAGCCACCACACGCAGCGGCGACACTGAGAAGTGCCGTGAGGATGATTTGCTTCCGCATAGGTCCGACCCCCGGTTAGCGGCGCGGTTGATGATACAAAACCCCAATTCCGAGCACCACGACCGTCTTACGGGAAGCGCGCGCGCAGGGTAGTTCTTTCGGCCGGATGCGTCATCGCCTCTTACTCCTCAGCGCGCTTTTTGTGGCGTGCACGAAGGACCCGAAAAGCACCGCCTTTGTCACCGGCGCGCGGATCGCATTCCCCGCCGCGCAAGGCTCGACCGAGTGGACACTGCCCGCACGCGACTACTCGAATTCGCGCTATTCGGATCTGGACGACATCACGTCGAGGAACGTGCGCCAGCTGCGCGCGGCGTGGACGTTCTCGACGGGCGTCCTTCGCGGACACGAGGGGCAGCCACTCGTCGTCGACAACACGATGTACATCGTTACGCCATATCCTAACGTGGCGTACGCGCTGGATCTCACGCAGCCGGGCGTTCCGCTCAAGTGGAAGTTTCGGCCAGAGAATGATCAGCGGGCGCAGGGCCTGGCCTGCTGCGACGTCGTGAATCGCGGCGCGTCGTTCGCCGACGGTAAGCTCGTTTACAACCTGCTCGACGGTCACACGGTGGCCATCGACGTCACCACGGGAAAGCAGCTGTGGCGCACGAAGATGGGCGACATCGAGCGCGGCGAGACGATCACGATGGCACCGCTCATCGTGAAGGACATGGTCATTGTGGGGTCGAGCGGCGGTGAGATGGGCGTGCGCGGCTGGGTCGCCGCGCTGGACCTAACGAGTGGCAAGGAGCGCTGGCGCGCGCATAACACGGGGCCCGACTCCGACGTCAAAGTCACCGAACGCTTCAAGCCGTTCTACGCGCACGACCGCGGGACGAACATCGCCGCGACGTCGTGGCCCGCCGACGGATGGAAGCTCGGCGGTGGCGTGGTGTGGGGTTGGATTTCGTATGACCCGGATCTGAACCTGATCTACTATGGGACGGCCAACCCTGGCCCGTGGAATCAGGATCAACGCCCGGGTGACAACAAATGGACGTGCGCGATCATGGCGCGCGACGCGGACACAGGGGAGCTGCGCTGGGTCTATCAGCAAACGCCGCACGATCTGTGGGACTACGACGGCGTGAACGAGAACATCCTCGTCGATCTCCCCCTCCCGGGCGCGGGAGACAGCGTTCGTAAGGCACTGGTGCATTTCGATCGTAATGGCTTCGCGTACACGCTCGATCGCGCGACTGGCGAGGTCCTCGTGGCGCAGCCCTTCGTGCCGATGAACTGGTCGAGCGGCGTCGACCTCAAGACGGGCCGGCCTAACGTGGACTCGTCCAAGGCGACGAAGCAGGACGTTCTCGTGAAGAACATCTGTCCCTCGCTCGAAGGCGGAAAGAATCAGCAACCATCGGCATTCTCTCCGAAGACCGGCCTCTTCTACGTCCCCACGATCAACCTCTGCATGGATTATCAAGGACGCGCCGTCGCGTACTTCCCGGGGACGCCTTACATCGGTGCTGTGCCTACCGAATATGGTGGGCCGGGCGATTACAAAGGCGAGTTCATCGCATGGGATGCGTCGAGCGGCAAGAAGATCTGGGGAATCAAGGAGCAGTTTCCCGTGTGGGGCGGTGCGCTCGCGACCGCCGGCAATGTCGTCTTTTATGGAACGCTCGACGGGTACTTCAAAGCCGTCGATGCGTCGACAGGCGAAGTGCTCTGGCAATTCAAGGTCGGATCCGGCGTCGTGGGGAATCCCATCACATATCGCGGCCCCGACGGTCGTCAATTCATCGCGGTGTACGCTGGTGTTGGCGGCGACATGGGCTATCTCGTAGCCGGCGACGTGGGATCCAATCTTGCTTACGACGTGCGTGAGCGCGGCACAACGCTCCCCGATCTGGCGCGTTACACGAGTTGGGGAGGGATGCTCTTCGTCTTTTCACTCGACGGCGCCGTAGGATCTCGTTAGGCATGATTTCCGCGCGTTACCTCATGGCAGTGGCGGCAACGATGCTCGTTGCGCTCGGCGCAGCGCATGGTGTGCGCACGTCGCGCGATCATAGCACGTCGCGCGATCATAGCACGCCGCGGCAGGCGCCGAGCGCGGTAAGCCCGGCTCCGGCCACGCCGAGTGAAGGCGAGCGCCTGTTTATCGGATATAATTGTGCCGATTGTCATGGATTCGGCGGCGTCGGTTCCATGGGGCCGAGTTTCCAGGACGGCCGCTGGCGCTTCGGCGGGTCGGAGGAAGAAGTGTTTCGCTCGATCTCGGACGGCCGTCCCGACGGGATGCCGCGCTGGGGCCGCACGATTCCGGCCGCTCACATCCGCACGCTTACGGCGTATGTGCGTTCACTCGCCACTGGCAAGGATGTGACGACGATGTCTTTTTTGGATAAGCAGGGTGCGGTGGACCGTCCGGGCCATTGAGCGCCTAACGAGGCAGCGCTGGGCCGCCGGCCTTGCACTCTGCGCGACGCTCGCCTGCGGCGGCAGCGACAGCGGCGCGCCGGCGGCGCCCAGCGGCATGTCGGCGGCGGCGCGCAGCTATCTCGAGGGCCTGATCGGCATCATGCAGGCGAATTCCATCAATCGCCTCACGATTGATTGGGTTTCGTTCCGCGGCAACGTGCTGGGCGCAGTGCCTAACGCGCAATCCATTTCGGACACGTATCCGGCG
>DATBKN010000340.1:0-6436 GCA_036555845.1 Gemmatimonadaceae bacterium
ACGATCGCGATCTATCTCCCGCTGTACGTCGAAGAGCTGCACTCGCCGGCGCCGGCAGTACAAAGAGCTACTGCCTAACTAAAGCTGTGAGACGTCAGCCGCCAGCTGAGGCCTAACGCGCGACGTCGCGGATCAGCGTCAGGGCCACGTCGCCCACGATCTTGAGCGACTGGGCGGACACTTGATCGATCGTATCGCGCGGGGTGTGATGCGGCGCGTAGTCGTAGTCGATCACGTCGATGATGCGAATCCCCTTGTCCAGCAGGGGCACGTGGTCGTCCGTGACCGACTGCCCTTCCTGCGAGAGGAAGTAGCTGCCGTAGCCGAGGTCCGCGGCTGTTTTCCAGACGCGCTGAACGACCTCGGGAGCGCGCTCGAGAGAAAAACTCTCCTGTTCGATCCTGAGGTCCTTGTCTCCGATCATGTCGAACAGCACGCCAAAGAGCGGCCGGTACGCAGAGTCGGGCAAGTGATCCGCGAGATAGCGCGAGCCGATGAGCACGTCCTCGTTCTTTGCGAAGTCGCCATAGTCCTCGCCGTCGACGAACACGAGGTCGACGCCGACGTTCGCCGGCAGCGGCGCCTTTTTGAGGGCATCGCCTAACGCGATGAGGAGCGCGGTGCCCGACGCGCCGTCGTTGGCTCCCGGCACGGGCGCCATGCGCTCACCCAGGTTCATTGACGCGTCGGCGACTGGGCGCGTGTCCCAGTGCGTGACATACAACACGCGCTGCGCTGCAGCCTTATTGAAGCGCGCGATGATGTTGCGCATCGGCAGCGTGTCGCCCTTGACCGATTTGTGCGTCCAGCGCTGCTCGATCACCGTATCGGCGCGCTCGCGCATCATCTGCGCAATCCAGTCGCCGGTGTTACGATGACCTGCCGAGCCGGGGATGCGCGGCCCGAAATCGAGCTGCTTCTTGACGTAGCCTAACGCGATCTGACCGTCGAACTCCGTCGTGACAGTAGCCGCGTGGCTCCCTGCCCCGCCACACGCGGCGATCAGCAACGGGTACAGCACGCGCATGAATCTCACCGCAACGCCCCTCCGAAAAACTTCAACTCGAGCACGGCCGATAGGACAGTCTGCGTGAAGCGACGGTTGAAATTGCGGTCGAAGGATACCAGCCTGGATGCTTGAAGTCCAAACGTCATGTCAGTCGATACATCGGCGTCGGCCGAGAATCCGATCACGCGCCGGCCGTTGTCTGTGAGGCGGCTGCGCTGCGCAGCCACGGCCACATTCGACACCACACTGCGGGCCAATGTTTCCTGAAAGCTCACGCGAGTACGCAGCGGGCTGCGTGCACGCCAGCTCGCTGGGAGCGCGAACGGTTTGCCAAGCTCCACGCTCATGTCGCGCGCCCGCGCGCGAGTCACGGCGCCAGGCAAGGTGTCGGTGCGCCAGGTCGTCGCCATTGTGGCTTGCAGCGAGAAGGCTCCGCGGGCAGTCAGCGCGCTCACGCCTAACGGGTAGCTGCGAATGCGAATCGCGCGGCGTTCGTCGCCGCCAACGAGGGGATCGCCGGCCAGGAGCCGTGGGGAGATGTACGACTGGCGCGTGTGCGCGGCGCGGGCATTGGCGCTCAGGTTCGTGAAGATTCCCCACAACGCCGTTGGACTCGCGCTCCAGCGAAGTGCCACATCCGGGATGGCGAGCTGCAACCCATCGACAAGCGTGACGTCCGACGCACCGAGCTCACGGCTGAAATAGTTCCGCGAGTCGGTGCGCTGCGCCCGGTTCGTGAGCGAGAAACCCAGCGGAAACTCGAGCGTGTGCGCGAGCGTGTATTGCACCGACGCGCCGGCACTCGCGGCCGGCAGACCTCGGACGTCGCGCAGCGACGCGAGCGAGCCGACGCCGAACTGGTAGGCCGCGCCGGGGGCAAAGGGAGATGCATCGAACGCCGTGACGAGGGAACGGCTCACGCTGAGCTCGACGGGCCTAACGAACTTCGCCACCCGCGCCATCAAGCCGCCGGGATGCGACTCGGCGAAGGGCTGCGGATCGAGCACAGCGACGCCGAGCAGCGTGTTCGTGTTGCCCAGACGGCGCGGCAGCACGGCGTTGTCCACGAGTGCCGCGTTATGCGGGTCGCGCCGCATGTCGTACGTCGACACGGCTTCAGCTCGTGGGCGCAGCCAGCCACCGCCGAGCGGCGCCGGCGTAATAAGCACGCTGGTGCGCACGGTGCGCTCGCGCTCCATCCCCGCGTCGACGCCGACAAAGCTGCCGCGCGCGGCGCTTACCGCGCGCACGAGCGCCGTCGAATCGCCGTAGTCGCGCAAGTCGCGCGTCGACGCCAACTCCACGCGCGCGGTCACGAGAGTGCTCGGTCGCATCTCGAAGGACCCGCTGGTGCGCCAGAGGTTGTTTTGCGCGATGACTGGACCGGCGGCGCCGGGGACCCGCACCGCATCGCTTGGATCCAGGAACGTGTGCCTCCGGTCGTCGTCGCGGGCCCAGTTGCTCGCCAGCCGGATGCCGTTAGGCGCGAACCACTGCGCCGTGTCGCTGGGCAGGAAGGAGTAATCGAAGCCCAGATCGCTGGCGCGCCCGCGACCGTCGAGAAACTCGGTGCGATTTCCGTTGTGACGATACGTGCCCTGCAGCGCGAGCCCGTTGACGATGGGCGCATACCACGCGGACGTAAGCGGGACTTCGCGCTGGACTCGTAAGGCGTACGTCGTGAGCGCCGTCTTCGGCGTGCGCAGGCCCGGCACCGCTGAGCCGCGCAAATCCGAGCGCGTCAGGAACTCCGGATCGATCGTCGCGCTCGTGTAGCTCACCGTAAGCGGCAGCGACCAGCCGAACGCATTCGGCAGCAGCTTGTCCAGCCTGATCGTGGCGGCCAGCTCCACGTCGTTGCTCGTTAGGAACGAAGGCGCCTCGTTGAGCTGGCGAAAATTCGGGTCGCGCTTAGTGGCATTGATGCGCAGCGTGGCGACGTCCCCCGCCGAGAGCACGACGCCAAGCGCGCCGGCGAAGCCAGTGCCACGCTCGACGTCCGCAAGACGCATGTCATCGACCCAGACCTCCAGCGTGTCGCTCGCGAGCGGTGGATCGGTTCCCTTGAGCGAATCGACGCGCAGCATTCCCACGGCGAGCTCCTGCACGGCAGCGAGGTTGGGCGGAGTCACGGCCGGATCGATCGTGTACACCACGTAACCGCCGTCGCAGCGCGCGTGGCGGTCGATGCGTGCGGCGATCGGCAGACCCGACGCGGCGATGAGCGCCGAATCGAGCGCCGAGCAGCCGCCTAACGTGGGGCCGCCGGTCAAAAGGGCCTGCTGCAGCTCGGCGCGCAGGCGATAGAAGCGCTCGAAGCGTACGCGGATCTCCGGGTCCCATGCGGCGCGCGTCGCACCCGAGCTGATCGGAGTGCGGTACATGTAGAAGTTGTTTGCGTCGCGGCCGAGCTTGACGAAGAACTGCAGGTCGCTCGTCGCCGCCGAAGCGCTCTGCCCCGCACCCCAGCCGCGGCCGCGGCCGCGCGCCCACAAACGCAGTTCGCGATACGTCATCACGCTGCGCTGTCCCTCGGGGAAACGCACATACGCCTCCGCGCGTGCGTAACGAGCGAGGCCGCCGGCGAGCAGCCGCAGGGACCGTTCGTTCACTTGCACCTGCGACGGTCCGATGACTGGACCGACGCTTTCAGGCTCGTCGCTGACGCCGGGCGGTGGCTCGTAAAAGATGCTGCGTGTGGTATCGCGGTCCTGCGTGCCGATCGACGAGACGATGACGAAGCCGGCAGGCGTAGGCTGCTCGCCGGCCATGCCGCTGAGCGGCCTGTCGGCACGTTTGAGCCACGCGCCGCCGGCGACACGCAGCCTGCTCAGCGGCAGCAGCGTGAACTCGGCAGGCGCCGTGGCGCTGCCGGCGATCATCGTTAGGCGCAGCGTGCGCACTTTGCGCAGCAGCGGCCCGCCGTTCAGGGAATCGTCGCTCGCGCGGAACGGTACGCGCACGAAGACCCAGCAGCGCGTCGCGTTCGACGGCAGCGCGGCGTTGATGTCGTCCACAGCGATGCCGCACTTTCCCGTTCGCGTCACGGCAGACGGGCTCGCAAGATCGATGATGTAGCGCCGGATGCGCTCGTCCGCGCGGCGCGGCGATGCGAAGTTGAGCACGCCGTCGTGATCGAGGTCTTCTTCGTCCAGACGCCCGTTGTCTGCCGTACAGTCGCCGCGAGAATCGCCTAACGGGCGAACGGCGCCGGCCAGACGGCTACACGTCTTGAGGCCGCTCAGTATCCGCACGCCTCCTCCCTCCATGAGGGTGACCTGCTCCAGACGATCCCCGGGCAGGCCGCGATCGTCGCGCGAGGCGTCGAATGCGCGGGAGAACGGGTCCCGCTCCGAATCCAAGCGATCCAAGCCTGCGACGCGGCGGCCTGTGAAGGTCGAGTCGCGCGCCGAGGCGATCGTTAGGGTATCGGGCGCGAAAACGAGTGAGTTTTCGGAGACGTCGCCGAAATCGAGAACCAGCACTGGATTCCGCGCGCGGCGCGTCGCTGCCGTATCGATCACGGTCCAGAACTCGATCTGCTCGGCACGGGTCAGATCGATACCCGCACCCGCCCCCCCGGCGGCGCCAAAGCCGAGCGGAATGCGGATGGAGCGCCATGGACGCGCTGCGGGTATCACGCCAGCCGGCGTGAGCCAGCGATGGGAACGACTCGTCAGATCGTATAGACCACCGATTGAACGCGGAAACAACGTGAGCCACAGGATCGGCTCGGGCCCGGCGAAGCCGGAGCCGACGAGCGTCACTTGTGGATCGATCTCCGGCAGCGAGAAGGTGACGGCGCGGCCGGCGCGGTCAGTCCCGTTGCTCTGCCAGGCCAGCGTCGCGGCACGAACCGTATCGAAGACCGCGAGTCCGAAGCGCGCGGCGAGGCGGCTACCTAACGCGGGCTGGCTGGCGTAGTACCATTGCGCGTCGGAGAGCGGGATCGTGATCCCGCCGTCCCCTTCGAACGATTCGAGAAAGGCCTGCTGCGATGCTCGGCTGCGCGGCTCGCTCACCGCGAACTCACCCGTCAGTTCCACGCGCGATGGCGCGCTGCTATCGGCGCGTGGCAACCAGCGCGCGAGGGCGCGCGACAACGGTGCGGCAGACCAGCCCAGCGCCGCATGGATTCCGGCGACGGCGTTGGCGGCGGGCTCGAAGCCTAACGGGGGGCGAGTGAACGTCGTGCGCTGCGATTGCGACAGCGCGCTGAGGGTGATGCTTCCCGCGGGGATGCTCCACTGCGCCGCGACGCCATAGATGGAGGTCGGCACGCTGGCGAAGAGCGGGTTCTCCTCGTAGCGCACGACGAGCTGCCTCTCACGGGTCGCGTCGGCCGCGAGCCCGCGGAGTTGGACGCGCCCGAGCTCGTAGTCGATCGTGTAGTCGATGTCACGCACGAGCGGGCGTCCATCGAGAACCAGCCGTTCGCTGCCGGGCCGCAGCTGCACCGAGGTGAGGGCCAGCACGCCCTCCCCCGTCGTCCCATCCACGTTGTAGCGCACGCGCAGCCTGTAGAACGACTGCGGGTGCTGCGGCGAGTACAGATACTCGTTAGGTGTGCGATAGATGGAGTCGTTGGCTGGAACCGTCGGGTCTTGCGCCAGCCCGCGCCGGCTGAATGGTTCCAGCGACGGGAAGATCACGAAGCGATCGCGGATGATGCGCGCCGCCTCGCTCGTATCGGTCACTCCCGCACTCTGATCCGGATCGTGCGGACGCGGCCAGACTCTGTTTTCGGCATCGAATCGCGCGGCGTTGTTCGCCTGCGCGAGGCCGTACAGTTGCAGATAGGTCGCCGGCTGCCCCGATGGCGGACGCTCCTGGTCGCGGCTCGTGCCCGTCACTATCGAGAGCGTCAGGGTCTCGCGCGCGATGTCCGAGCCACCCAGGCGATACACCGATCGTATCTCGCGCCGAAACGCGGGATCTGTCGGCGTTAGGCGCGGATCCCAGACCAGATGCGCGAGCTGCTGCCGCCCCGGCGTGAACTCCAGATCGGGCGTTCCACCGACAGACGCGACCACGCTGTCGCGGCCGCCGATGCGCAGCGTGTAAGCGAGGACGAGCCGTTCGTTCGCTGGATTGAGCGGCCGAACCAGCGCGAACCAGAGCAGCGATGGATCGACATAGTAGTCCACATGCTCCCGCAGCAGCTCATACACGAGCCCCGCGGGCGCGGTCGGATCGTCCAGCAACTGAAAGCGCGGGCCGTTCGGGTTAGGCGGCTGTCCACCTAACAACACGCGGTAGATGAAAACGCGCGAAGGACGCTGCGTTTCGCCCAGACCGTTCGCCAGGCGTTCCAGCTCGCGTGTATTCAGGATGTCGATGTTCGGATACGGCGCGAGACGCACCGGATCGATCACCCAAAAGAAGCGTCGCGGCTCGATCTGATAATCTTCCAGCTCCTGCTCGATC
>DATBKN010000341.1:0-2544 GCA_036555845.1 Gemmatimonadaceae bacterium
TTGTCACGAAAGTAGTCGTAGTCGTAGAAACGGTTCTCCGGGAGCTCGGTGCGCTGGACGAATGCGTACAGCGCGACTTTCTGCGCGCCCGTGAGGTTGAGCTCCTGAATCGTCACGGACCGATTGTGCTGCCGGTACGCCTCGACCGTGAGCGCGGCGTCCTCGCTCGCCATCCAGTAACGCATGCGGCCGCGCAGAAACTGCAGGATGAAGCCCGACTGCTCGAGCGAGAACATCCCCCAGTTATAGACGCGGTCGTCGCCCGTGCGTTCGTCGCGGATGCGGATGGCGTTGTGGCCGAAGCGTTCCCAGACGGCGTCGCCTGGTCCCATTGTCATGAGCCATACACCGAGCGCTGCGCTGTCCGGCGGCGCGACCTGCGCATGCAAGGTGGGCACGTGCAACGTGAGCGAGATAGCCACCAGCAAACACAAGCCACGCCGATGCCAACCCTCAGACCTCAGACCTCTGACCTCTGACCTCTTTTTCACGTTAGGCATCACCGTCCGAAGCTCCCGACCGTTGTGGCGACGAGCGGAAGCGAGCGACGCTGGCGTTGGGCAGCTCCGTCGACGGCTGGTAAGGCAATCCCCTCGACGCTCGCCGTGAAATCGTAGTCATCGACAACCGATTGGGCACGAACGTGCACGATGGTCCCTGGGGCGAGCTCGTCTGCGCCATCGAGCCAAGTAACGCCGTCTATGTCGTCCGCCTGGATCTCCAGGCGCGCCTGCGCTCGCTCCCCAGGCGTGCTGGCGCGGTCGACGATGGCGCGGTGTGTTTGACCAACGAGCGCCTCATAGCGCTCTGCCGTGATCAGTCGCTGCAACTCCATCACGCGCTCTTGTCGCTCGCGCTTGACGTCTTCGGGAACATCGTCGGCCAGCTCGTACGCGCGCGTTCCTTCCTGCCGCGAGAACGTGAACACGCCGACGCGCTCGAGCCGATTCTCCTCGAGGAAATCGCACAACTCCTGGAAGTCAGACTCCGTCTCGCCCGGGAAGCCGACAATTACCGTGGTGCGAATCGCCACGCCTGGAATGGCGTCGCGAATCTGCCGGATCTTCTCGCGCTGGCGTGCGCGGCGCTCAGGGCGTCGCATGCGCGCGAGTACGGCGTCCGCCGCGTGCTGCATCGGGATATCGAGATAGCGCACGATGCGCGGCTGATGCGCGATCGTCTCCAGGAGCCGTGGCGTTAAGCCCGCCGAATAGATGTATAGCAGACGGTACCAGGGCACGTCCGTCTCACGCAGCAGCGCTTCGAGCAGCTCCGCGAGGCCGTTGCCATCGCGAATGTCGCGACCGTAATGCGCCAGATCCTGAGCGACGAGATTGATCTCGCGCGCGCCTTGCAGCTCGAGCAACTGGGCCTCGCGCAGGACATCGCCTAACGCGAACGATCGATGCCGTCCACGCATCAGCGGGATGGCGCAAAAGGCGCAGCCGTGGTCGCAGCCTTCGCTAACCTTGAGGTAGCGCACGTGCGGAAGCTCGCCATCGTACACGCGCGCACCTGGGTGCGCGCTCAGCTGCGAGTCGAGCAGTCCGCGCGCGGCAAGCTCGGGGACGAGGCGCTCCACTTGGGAAGCGCCGAGGAAGAGATCGACCTCGGGGAGCGCTTCGCGAAGCTCTTGTTCGTAGCGCTGTACCATGCAGCCGACCGCGGCAAGGACGCGCAAGTTGCCGCCCTCGCGATAGCGCGCTGCGTCCACGAGCGTTTCGATCGACTCGCGCTTGGCCGCGTCGATGAAACCGCATGTGTTCACGACGATCACTTCCGCCTCGTCTGGCGACGCGGCCTGCTCTCCGCCGTGCGCCAGCAGCTCGGCGCGATAGCGCTCGCTATCGACCGTGTTCTTGTCGCAGCCTAACGTGACGACGGAGAAGCGCAACGAAATAGGGGCTAGGGGATAGGGGTTAGGGGATAGGGCATTGTGTCAGGAAGGCTAGTAGCCGCGCGCGCGATCTACTGCCCAGCGTGGAACTCTCCCCTGCTCCAGCTCCTGCAAACATTCGAGGAAGCCGTCGCCGGCTCCGGCCGTCGTCGTTAGGCCGGCGATATGCGGCGAGGCGATGACGCGCTCGTTTCCCCACAGCGGCGAATCCTCGGGTAGCGGCTCGACCTCGAACACATCCAGGGCGGCGCCGTGCAACCGCTTCCCGTCCAACGCCTTGATCAGCGCTTCTTCGTCGACAACCGGGCCGCGTCCGACGTTGATGAGCACTGCCTCGCGGCACGCATTCAGAATCGCGCTATCGACCAAATGAAACGTGTCCTCGGTCAGCGGCAGCGCGCAGATCAGCCATTTTGCTCGTGCTGCAGCTGACGCCAGATCCTCGATGCGATAGGTCGCGTCGAAGGCGCCGTTGGCGTTTCCGCTTCGGGAGACTCCTTCGACAAGACAGCCCATGGCGCGAAAGCGTTTGGCTATCTCACTGCCGATCTCGCCAGTCCCCACGATCACGGCGCGCGTGCCGGCTAGCGTCTCGATGAAACGCGGTTCCCATATGGCCGCCTGCTGCGAACGCTCCAGCGCCCGGA
>DATBKN010000342.1:0-7801 GCA_036555845.1 Gemmatimonadaceae bacterium
GTCGTCGACGGCACCGGCGCCGCGCGCTTCAGCGCTGACGTCGCGCTGCGCGGCGATCGCATCGTCGCCGTGTCGCGCACTCCCTTGCCGCGCAACCGTGCCACACGCGTCATCGACGCGAGGGGGCTGATCGTCGCTCCAGGCTTCATCGACCTGCACGCTCATCTGGATCCCCTGCTGACTCAGCCGGACGCCGAGAGCGCCGCGAGGCAAGGCGTCACGCTCGCGTTAGGCGGGCCCGATGGCGGCGGGCCCTGGCCCTTCGGCGAGTATCTCGACCGCGCGCAAAAAGCCGGTCTCGGCATCAACGTCGCTTTCCTCGCCGGCCACAACACGATCCGTCAACGCGTGATGGGGCTCGCCAATCGCGCGCCGACGGCAGACGAGCTGCGCACGATGCAGTCCATGGTTGCCCAGGCGATGGGAGAAGGGGCGTTCGGACTCAGCACCGGACTACGGTACGTCCCCGGCTACTACTCCAAGATCGACGAAGTCATCGCACTCGCGCGCTCGGCGTCCGATTCCGGAGGCATCTACACATCACATCTGCGCGAAGAAGGTCTCGGTCTGCTCGAGGGCGTGGGCGAAGCGATAACAATCGGCGAACAAGCGAAGATTCCAGTCGTCCTCACGCATCACAAGGCAATCGGCACGAAGATGTGGGGTGCGAGCGTCAAGACGCTGGCCATGGTCGACTCCGCGCGCCGTCGCGGCATCGACGTCATGATCGATCAGTATCCGTACACGGCGAGCCAAACCGGAATCGCGGTGCTCATTCCGCCCTGGGCACTCGCCGGCGGCGACACGGCATTCTCCCGTCGCGTGAACGATCGACAACTTCGCGACAGCATCGAGCGCGGCATCGTCGAGCTACTGTTGACCGACCGTGGGGGCGGCGACCTCAAGCGCGTGCAGTTCGGTAACGTCTCCTGGATGCGAGCGCTGGAAGGAAAGACGCTGTATGACTGGGCAGTCATGCGGGGTATCGATCCGGTACCGGAGAAGGCAGCGGGGCTGGTCATTGAAGCCGAGCTCAAGGGCGGCGCTTCTATGGTCTATCACGTTATCGATGAAGGTGACGTGCAGCGCATCATGAAGCACCCGATGACGATGATCGCGTCGGACGGGCGCCTAACGCGACCAGGGCAGGGCATCCCGCATCCCCGGGCGTACGGCACATTTCCGCGTGTACTCGGCGTGTATGTTCGCGAGAAGCACGTGCTCACGCTCGAAGAAGCTGTGAAAAAGATGACATCGATGCCGGCCGACAGGCTGAGTCTGAAGGAGCACGGGAGGCTGCGGAGCGGGGCAGTAGCCGATGTCGTCGTGTTCGATGCGACAACAGTCAGCGATCGCGGCACATTCGAAAATCCGCATCAGTATCCAGCCGGGATTCCATTCGTGATTGTGAACGGGACCGTCGTGGTTGACCAAGGCGCGATGACCAGCGCGCGGCCGGGACGGGTGCTGCGGCGGGGCAAGGCGATGTAGCGACCGGGGTTTGCCTTACAGCCTGTTGCTTGACGGGTGCGGCGCGAGGGCTCAAGCTAGGGATCCCGCCAGCGCTTTCGAGGCGCCGCCCATGTCAAAGGTCAGCATTACGGTCAACGGCAAAGCGACCGCGCACGACGTCGAAGATCGTACACTTCTGGTCCATTATCTGCGTGACTCGTTAGGCCTAACGGGCACGCACGTCGGTTGCGATACCAGTCAGTGCGGCGCGTGCACCGTGCTGCTGGACGGCCGCGCCGTGAAAGCGTGCACGCTGCTCGCCGCGCAGGCGGATGGCAGCTCCGTGACGACGATCGAAGGACTGGCCCGGGACGGCATGCTGCACGCCGTGCAGGAGGCCTTCCATCAGGAGCACGCGCTGCAATGCGGTTTCTGCACGACCGGCATGGTCATGTCCACCGTGGATCTACTCTCACGCAATCCGTCACCTAACGAGCAGCAGATTCGCCACGGTCTGGAAGGCAATCTCTGCCGCTGCACCGGCTATCATAATATCGTGCGTGGCGTGCAGCACGCCGCTCGCAAGATGGGCGGCGCGACCGCCGCCGCGGACTGAGGAAACGCGCCATGGCGACAATCGTCGAACCAAGCGGCGCCCTCATGGGCGCTTCGATCAAGCGGCTGGAAGACGGCAAGTTCCTCACCGGCCGCGCCTCCTACACAGACGACATCAAGCTCGTCGGACAGACGCACGCTGCCTTCGTACGCAGTCCGCACGCACACGCGCGGATTCGCGGTATCGACGCAAAGCAAGCGTTAGGCATGCCAGGCGTGCACGCCGTGCTCACGGGCGAGGATCTCAAGGGCAGCGGTGTGAACCCAATGCCCGTCGGCTGGTTGCTCCCGGACATCAAAATCGGTGAGAAACACGCGCTGGCCGTGGGCACCGCTCGCTTCGTCGGCGAGGCCGTTGCCGTCGTCGTCGCCGACACACCCGCCCTGGCTCGAGACGCTGCCGACGCCGTTGTGGTGGACTACGACGTCCTCCCCGCGGCCGTGGAAGCCGTTGACGCGCTCAAACCCGGTGCGCCGCAGGTCCACGCGAACGCGCCGGGAAACGTCGCATTCAATTGGCAGATCGGCGACAAAGGCAAGACTGACGCCGCATTTGCCGGCGCGAAAACGGTTGTTAGGCAGCGCCTGGTCAATCAGCGTCTCATCGCCAACGCCATCGAGCCGCGCGCCTCCGCCGCCGCCTTCAACCCCGCGAACGACGAGCTCACGCTCTACGTCACCTCGCAGAATCCGCACGTGCACCGCCTCATCATGGGCGCATTCATCCTGGGGCTGCCGGAGCACAAGTTCCGGGTGATATCGCCGGACGTTGGGGGCGGCTTCGGCTCCAAGATCTTCGTGTATCCGGAAGAATGCGTCGTCGCGTGGGCCGCCAAACGCCTCGCGCGCCCGGTGCGCTGGACGGCGACGCGCAGCGAGAGCTTCACGACCGACGCCCACGGCCGCGATCACGTGAGCGACGCCGAGATGGCCTTCGACGCCGACGGAAAGATCGTCGGACTGCGCGTCAGGACGATCGCGAACATGGGCAGCTATCTGTCGCTCTTCGCTCCCTGCGTCCCGACGTATCTCTACGCCACGCTGCTCTCCGGACAGTACGACATCCCGGCGATTCACTGCGAAGTGACAGCCGTGTACACGAACACCACGCCAGTCGACGCGTACCGCGGGGCCGGCCGGCCGGAAGCCTGCTACCTGGTCGAGCGCATGGTGGACATCGGCGCGAACGCGTTAGGCATGGATCCGGCAGAGCTGCGGCGCAAGAATCTCGTGCCCGCCGGCAGCTTCCCGTATCAAACGCAGGTCGCGCTCGCCTACGACAGCGGCAACTACGAGCCGGCGCTCGACAAAGCGCTCGCGATGCTGGACTACAAGAAAGCGCGCGCCGCGCAGGCCGCGGCTCGCAAAGACGGGCGCCTCATCGGCATCGGCCTCTCCGCGTATATCGAGGCCTGCGGCATCGCCCCATCGCAGGTCGTCGGCTCGTTAGGTGCCCAGGCCGGTTTGTATGAAAGCGCGACAGTACGTGTCCACCCGACCGGCAAAGTGAGCGTGATGACCGGCTCGCATTCGCACGGCCAGGGCCACGACACGACATTCGCGCAGCTCGTCGGCAGCGAGCTCGGGCTCGGCGTCGAGGACATCGAGATCATTCACGGCGATACGGGCCGAGTGCAGTTCGGCATGGGCACGTACGGCAGTCGCTCCGCCGCTGTCGGCGGAACAGCGATCTATCTCTCGCTGCAGAAGATCAAAGAGAAGGGGAAACAGATCGCCGCGCATCTACTCGAAGCGAGTCCCGCCGACATGGATTTCGCGGACGGCAAGTTCTTCGTGAAGGGCTCACCGTCCAAAGCCAAGGCATGGGGCGAAGTGTGCTTAGCGGCGTATCTGGCGCACAACATTCCGGCGAACATCGAGCCGGGTCTCGAGACCACATCGTTCTTCGATCCGGGGAACTTCACATTCCCGTTCGGAACGCATATCGCCGTCGTCGAGGTCGACCCGCGCACCGGATACGTCCAGCTGAATCGCTACGTCGCTGTGGATGACGTCGGGAACGTCATCAATCCCATGATCGTCGACGGCCAGTTGCACGGCGGCATCGCACAGGGCGTGGGCCAGGCGCTGTGGGAGGGCGCCGTGTACGACAGCAACGGCCAGCTGCTCACCGGCTCGATGATGAACTACGGTCTCCCCAAGGCCGAGAATCTGCCGTCGTTCGAGACGGCGCGCACGGTGACGCCGTCCCCCGTCAATCCGTTAGGCATCAAGGGCGCGGGAGAGGCTGGAGCGATCGCGGCGACGGCGGCTGTGGCCAACGCTGTCGTGGACGCGCTGTCCCCATTGGGCATCACGCACGTGGATCTGCCGCTGACGCCCGAACGCGTCTGGGGCGCCATTCAGAACGCGCAAAAGAGGAGCTGAGCCATGTATCCGGCTTCCTTCGAATATCACCGCGCCGCCAGCGTCGACGACGCGTTAGGCATGCTCCGGCGCTACGGCGAGGACGCCAAGCTCATCGCCGGCGGCCACTCGCTGTTACCGCTCATGAAGCTGCGGCTCAGCACCCCGGCACATTTGATCGACATACGCCGCATCCCCGGCCTGAGCGGCGTGCGTGAGAACGGCGGCGGCATCATCGTCGGCGCAACGACGTCGCACGCAGAAGTCGCTGCGTCCAGCTTCGTTCGCACGAAACTGCCGATGCTGGCGGAGGCAGCCGGCGGCATCGGCGATCCTCTCGTTCGGAACATGGGGACCATCGGCGGCAGTCTCGCCCACGCCGATCCCAAGGCGGACTATCCGGCTGTTGTTCTCGCGCTGCGCGCGAACATTGTCGTCGTCGGCAAGTCGGGGAAGGAGAGCATGGAGTCGGACAAAACGTTCACCGGGATGTTCACCACGGCGGTCCAGGCGAGCGAGATGATCACTGAGGTGCACTTTCCTTTGAGCGGCAGCGGTAACGGCGGCGCGTATGAAAAGCTCGCCGATCCTGCATCCGGCTATGCCACTGTCGGAGTAGCAGCACAACTCAAAGTCGAGGGAGGCACGATTACGTCAGCAGGCGTGGCCGTCACGGGATTGGGCGAGAAGGCGACGCGTCTGTCCGCCGTCGAGGCAGCGCTCAAAGGGAAGCCGGCGACAGCTGACACGGCCCGGGCGGCCGCGAAGCACGCAGCGCAGGCAGGGAAGACGCCGTATCAGGCGAATCTCGCGAGCGTGTACACGGAACGCGCCCTTTTGCGGGCGCTCGAACGGGCGACCGGCTAAGAGCCGGGTGACAACACTCGCGCGGCGCGCCAGCGCGGCCGCGTTGCTCGGGCTCGTTCTCGTAACGGGCGCCGTGCACGCGGGTCACGGTCCTGCGTTAGGCGCCGACGATCACGGCCAATACCTCCTGCACGCCAAAGCGCTCGTGGAAGGTCGACCCTACAGCGACATCGGATTCATTCACACCCGCTATTCCACAAAAGTCGCCCCAATCGCAGAACCCCCCGGCCTGCCCGTGCTCATCGCCGGTGTCTTCAGCGTGGCAGGGGAAAAAACGCCCGCCGTTCGCGTCATTTTGTACTTGTCGTTCGCGCTTCTCGGCCTCTTCGTCTTTCGCTACCTGCGCACGCTCGCCGACGTCGGGACTGCGGCCGTTGTCACTGCCTGGACTCTGACTGCGCTAGCGCGAGCTCACGTGCTCGACACGATGCTCGCAGACATTCCATTCTGCGCAGCACTATGGGGGTGCTTTCTGCTCGCCGACTCCGCACCACTCCGCGGCACGAGGCGCCTCGTTCTCCTCGGAATTCTCGGCGCCATGGCATTCGCATTTCGCATGGCTGCGCTTCCGCTCTTGCCGGCGGCGGCAACGGCATTGGTGCTGCGCCCTCGTGAAGAGAAGGCCGGCTTTCTCACGTTAGGCATCGTCTGGGCCGTTGTCGCTGCTGCGATCTTGCTCGGTCTCCGCTCCGGCGAAGTGCTTGGAAGCGAGACGCTGCGCACGCCTGGCGTGTTTCTGAACGACGTCGTTTTCAACCTCCGTGAGATGCGCACCGGTGCGCGCGTTGGCATCCCACTCAGCTTCGCTAATCGCGCGCTCAGTATTCTTTTCCACGGCGTGGTGCTCACAATAGCGCTCATCGGAGCGCTGGTCGGCCTGCGGGAGCGGTATCGTCGCTTCGCGTGGATTACCGCGGTGTGGTATCTCGTTATGCTCGTCCTTCTGCCGACCGGCTCATCGCGCTACATGTGGCCGCTCTACCCACTTCTCGCGCTCAGCTTCGTGGAAGGGGCGAGGTGGATCGTGCGCGCGATCGCCCCACGCGGCCGCGACGCGGCGCCGGGACTCGCCGCGGCTGTTCTACTCATCGTGCTGGGTGTCGCGCAGGACGCGCTCGCGAAGACTCCACCGACGTACACGCGCGTTGCGGAGATTGGCGCGGTGCGCGAAGCGTTGGCGCGCGAGGCGGTTGGACAAGAGCGGCTCCGCGTTCTGTTCTTTTCGCCGCGTGTGATGAGCTGGGAAGATGGATACGTGACAATGGCTCCATTCGCGGCGCCGACGAGCGAACTGCTCGCTGTCGTGCGCTCTTCGCGAATCACGCACGTCGTAATTGGTGATGCCGGCACCGGCGTGCTGGGGCTGCCGGAACTGCAAACCGCCGTTTCCGAGCGTCCGAGTGAATTTCGCGACGTGCTCACGAACAGCTTATTTCGCGTCGTTGCCCTTCGAACCTACGGAGCCACAAAGTGATGTCGGTCACTTCGTCCGCGGGGTCCGCGTCACACTCGTGTTGCAGCGCAGCCTCAAGCGCAAATTACTAGAACTGCCGACGAGAAAAACGCGACCGCGTAAGTCGTTTTGGATCTTGGCGTTGACTGAGCGTGTTCTAAGCGCTCCAAGCGGACTCTTCGTGGGATACTGATTGCTTACTCGTATCGCGTGAACCGCGCGATCGATTCGCAATCGCACGCAGCGTCCAAGCTCGAAACGTCCAGGCAACTCCTTGGGATTTCGCTCGAGGATTATTTCCACGTCGGCGCGTTCCGAAATCTGATTTCCCGAGGGCACTGGACCAGGTTCGAGTCGTCGTTGGAGAAAGCGACGCGCACGACGCTCGAGCTGCTGGACGAGTACGGCGCCAAGGCGACGTTCTTCACGTTGGGCTGGGTCGCGGAGAATCTGCCGGAGCTCGTGCGAGAGGTGGCGGAGCGTGGGCACGAAGTCGCGAACTCCGGGTTCTCGCATCGCGGCGTTGCTGACGTCGGAGCAGACGGCCTGCGGGACGATCTCGTCCGAGGCCACGAAGCGATTGAACGCGCGAGCAGATTAGCGCCGCGCGGCACGCGCATCCCGGACTGGATCCGCGAGCGCGATTTCTGGGCGCTGGACGTTGTGGCAAGTCTGGGGTACGCGTACGACGCCTCCTTCCGCCCGTTAGGCACCGATTGTCGCTGGCAAAACGAGCGCCGCTATCCGTTCGATTATGCCAGCGCCGGGCTGCGGTTGCGTGAACTCCCAGTGCCAACGGCGCGCGTGGGTCCACTACTCGTGCCGATCGGCGGCGGCAACTGGCTCCGGCAGCTACCTGAGCCACTCGTTAGGCGAGCGATCGAGCGCTGGCTCAAGGCCGGTCGCGCGCCATTTTCTCTGTATTTGCACGTCTGGGAGCTGGCGCAAGCGCAGCCACGCATAACAGCGGCATCGTGGCTTACGTCGCTGCGGCACTATCGCAACCTGGATCGCACGGAGCGCTCGCTGCGTCACTTCCTGTCGCAA
>DATBKN010000343.1:0-12343 GCA_036555845.1 Gemmatimonadaceae bacterium
GCGATGACGGAAGCGTTGCGCCTCCTCGGCGACGGCCACAGCACTTTTCGCACGCCGGGCGGCAGTGTGTTTTTTGTTCCGACGCGCACCTGTCGCGGCAGCGGCAGCGGCAACACGACCGTGCCAGCCACGATCGGCTACGTGCGCGTCACGTCCTTCAGCGGCACCGCTGAGCAAGCGCTCGCGTTTGCCAACGGAATCCAGGCGACGATCAAAGCCGCGGATCACGATTCCATAGTCGGCTGGGTCGTCGACCTGCGCGGCAACGGCGGCGGCAACATGTGGCCGATGATCGCTGGTATCGGTCCGATACTCGGCGACGGCATCGCCGGTTATTTCATCGACCCGATAGGTGCTGAGAGTTTTTGGGAATACCGTAACGGCGCGTCGTACAACGACAATGCCAGGATTCAATCCGTGTCGAACCCGTATCAGCTTCGTCGCGAGCGCCCGAAGGTTGCGGTGCTTTCAGATAACGGTATCGCAAGTTCAGGTGAGGCGACGCTCGTCGCCTTTCGGCGGCGGCCTAACACGCGTTCGTTCGGGACGGCGACGTGCGGTCTGTCGACGGCCAACCGGGGTTTCCCGATCGCTGACGGCTCGCTGCTCAACCTAACGGTCGCGGTCATGGCCGACCGCAACAAGATCAAGTACGGCGATCAAATAACGCCTGACGAGGTCGTAACCGATCCAACCGAGACGATGCAGCGCGCGATCAGCTGGCTGCGCGCACCGAACTAAGTCTCCTCAGGCGCTCGAGACTCGCGCACTCGGCCGCAGAGCACGGTGATGTTATCGCTGCCGCCGGCCTCCAACGCGTCGTTCAAGAGCGTTTTGCAGACCTCCTCGGAGGTTCGCAACGACTTGAGGCGGTCCTCGATCTTCTCGTCGGGGACGTGTTTGGTGAGTCCGTCGGTGCACAACAGGATCGTGGTGGTGCGATTGAGCGCGACCTTGGAAACGGCCGGCCGCCATTCCGCGCCGATTGCACTGGTGAGCACGTGCGACAGCGGAGAACGCGCCAGGTCCGACGGCTTGAGCACTCCGGTGTCGACGAGGTCCTGCGCCAGCGTCTGGTCCCGCGTTAGGCGAGCGAGCTTCCCGTCGCGCAGCTGATACGCTCTGCTGTCGCCGATCTGCAGCAGGTACAGCGAGGGCCACACCGCCAGCCCTAACGTGAGCGTCGTGGCCATACCGCGCAGCTCGGGATTGCCCGAGGCCTTCTCCACGACGGCGGTATGACAGGCCGCCGCGCCCGCCCTGAGGGCGTCTTCGAACGCCTTCCCGTCGCTCGGATCAGCGCGATAGTAGCACTGCATCGTCTCCGTCACGTACGCCGCGATGCTCTCGAGCGCCGCGCGGCTCGCTTCTTCACCGGCATTCGCGCCGCCGACACCATCGGCCACCATGATCAGTGTCGCCAGTCGCTCGCCCGGGATCTCCAGCAGCTCGGGGTTGGGCAAACTCGTCGATCGCACGCGCATAAGCTTGTGCAGCGAGGCGAGGAGGAAGTGATCCTGGTTCGATGGGCGCACCTTCCCCTGATGCGTTAGGCCGCAGACATCGATTTCATCGTCTCTTGGCTTGGGCGGCGTAGCAATCATCGGATCGGAGACTGGCTTGGCGGTAAGCATCGGGAAACGGGTGAACTGTTTGCCGTATGGTTTTTACACTGATAGCCGTCAGGCGTCAGCTGACGGCCGACAGCTATCAGCAGCTATCTCAGGTATCGCTTGTTGATTTTCGATAGCACGGTGTATGCCGGGTCGACAATATTCGCGACTGTGTTCTCTCCAACTTGGCCCACTAGCGTGTACGCGTCGAGCTTATCGAAGCCGTATTCCTCAGCGAGCCATTCGATCAACTCGACGTGGGCCAGTCGAAAGGCGTCGATGAGCGGCCGTCCGCTCCCCGCGACCATGATATGCGTCGCGTCTTCCAGTCTCGGCCAGTCGATCTGCTTCCCTTTGACAACACTGACTTTGAGCACGACGTCCATGCTCGTCTCGAGTCCCGTCCCCGCTACTTCGCCCTCTCCTTGGCGCGCGTGGCCGTCACCGAAATAGAGGTATGCGCCGTCGTGGAAGATCGGTAGATAGACCGTCGTCCCCTCGCGTACTTCGGGAGCGTCCATGTTGCCGCCGAAATCACCGGGCCACATCCCGGCGAAGTGCTCCGCTCCGCTCGGCGCCACGGCGACGCGGCCCAGCATCGGCTTGAGATCGATTTCCATACGCCTAACGCGGCTGTTCGGCATGTCCACCGACCCGACCATGCGTACAGTGTCCAGCTGCCAGAGATAACGTCGCGCTTTGATCGGCTCGTTCAAAAGGCGGACACGAGTGTCCGTCGCGAGTCCACCGAAGTCGGAATAAACCTGCGAGGCGGCGTAACGACTGTTCGGTCGCACCTTGATGATCTCGACCTTGAGCATGTCGTTCGTCGTGGCGCCTTCGACATAGAACGGGCCGACTTCACCTGGGAATGCCCCTCCCTGCTCCGAGTAGTACGGCCCGAAGTGCGTCTTGCTCACGAGGACGGCTCCCGACTTGATGCGCGCGACTGGCTCGCGCACGGCAAACGTTGGCTGTTGCACCGTCGGGGTGAAACGAACGGTGTCCTGCACGAGCAAGAAAGACGCCAACAGGATGACGTGCATCGTTAGGCTCCGATTGTCGTTTCAGTTGTGCCATGCCGAGTGGCCGACGCTGCCTTGCGTATCCGGTCCGCACGCACCTCCACGAGCAGCGCTTCCAAGTGTTTTTGCACGAGCGACGGCTCAGTCAAACCGAAGTGCTCGGTCGCTGGCTCCAACGCGATGGATCCCTCGCGAAAGCGGGGCCCGAGCACGCCGTGATCCAGGTTGCGCAGCCGAATACCCTGCACATGCTGCGTGTAGAGCGGCGTTTCTTCGAAGACGCAGTGGATGTGAGGCACACGCTCGCTCGCATCACGGTACCAGCGGTCGAACGGATGCGCGTCCGATCCGCTGAATGGCCGCACGACGTCTTGAGCGTGCCGCCGCAGCGCGCTCAGGTCTCCCGCGAACTTCCGCAGGATACGCACGAGGTATTCGTGCAGGTGCACCCATTCCCGTAGGGAGAGAACGTGCGAGTCGATTCCGCGCAGCAGATGGATAGAGGGCTCGGTGTCCTTTTCGAGGTCCGCGAACGGCCTCGAGACGAAGCACGTCTCCAGCGCCACATTTGGGCCTAACGCGAGGAAGCCGTCGATGGGAAGCGGCCTGTCGGCGCCTGCGGCGGTGATCATGCGGAAGCCGAGATCACCGCCGGAGGAGAATCCGGCGAGGATCGCCGTCTGCGGCCGCTCGCGAGCCACCACGTCGTGCACGAGCTCGCTCATGATCGCCGCGTGATCATCGAACGAGAGCGGAAGGCGCCAGCGCGAGTTCGGAGCGAAACCATACAACGACGCCGCTATGCCACGATATGGCGACGCGCGCAGCACGGAATCGAAGATCGTGTGATCCAGACCCATGCCGTGGAGATAGACGACGAGAACGTCGGACGGGACATGATTGTCGAGATAATAGATCTCGTCGCCAATGATGCGCGGATCGAGCGTGGCGCGATTCAGCTTGCGACAGACGTCTTCAGCGAGTCGGAAGCGATGTTCCACCGGGTTCTGTCTGTCGATGACTCGCTGCACGGTGTCGGCCCCGGCGAGCGCGTCGAGGGCGTGCACGAACTCGGCGGCGGATTGCCATCTGTCAGCGGGGCGTTTCTCGAGACAGCGCATAACGAGTCGCTCGACGCCAGGCGGGATTGCTCGGCGCACGCGTGAGAGCGGTTCCGGTACACGCGCGACCTGCGCGGCGATCACGTGCTGCGCGGTGGGACCCGTGAACGGCGGAGCTCCGACGAGCAACTCGTAAGCGAGAATGCCCAGTGCATACAGATCGGCGCGGTGATCCACATCGGCGTCGCCGGCGGCTTGCTCCGGCGCCATATAGGCCGGCGTGCCTAACGAGACGCCCGGCGCCGTGATGCGCGTGACCTGATCGCGGCCCGCGTCGCGCGCCTGGCGCGCCGAAACGATGGCGCGCGCGATGCCGAAATCAGCCACGAGCGCGTGCCGTTCGAACAGCAGGACGGTCTCCGGCTTGATGTCGCGGTGCACGACACCGCGCCGGTGTGCGTACGCCAGCGCATCGGCGACGTCGCGCACGATGCGCAGCGCTTCGTCGATCGGGAGATCGTGCTCGCGATCGAGGTAATGCCGCAGCGTCTCACCTTCGACGTACGGCATCACATAGAACAGCAGGCCGTCGGCCTCCCCGGAATCGATGATGCCGAGGATGTGCGGATGCAGCAGCTGCGCGGCGATCTCGATCTCACGCAGAAAGCGCTCGCCCGCGACCGTGGTGCCCAGCTCCGGCCGCAGCACCTTGATCGCCACGTGCCGCCGGTGACGCAGGTCTTCGGCGAGAAAGACAGTAGCCGCTGCCCCCGCGCCGATCTGACGGTCGACTCGGTAGCGTCCAGCGAGGCCTAACGAGATGCGTTCGGCGAGTATGGACACCGCTGCTCGCGAAGGCTGGGAAAGACGGCGCTTCGATCTTGCGGTGCCGGCCCGCCGTTGTCTATGGCGTCGGACGGGCCACGGGATGGAAATGGGCCACGACTTGTGGTTGCCCTCTGGCAAACACAATGGCCCCGAGCGCTTCGCGCCATGCCGGTTGATCAGGGATCTCGGAATGGACGGTCGCGCAAAGCCCGGCCCCGCTCGCCAGCAGCAAGACGCGCTGAAGAGCAATGCCCGTGCGGATCCAGTCTTTCTGACAGTCACCTTCACTGCCGAGAACTACAAGGAGCTGGGATCGCACGATCGCGGACCGCGTGTGCAGCTCATCGCCCGGGACGTTGCACTCCACTGCCGCACCGAGCTCGTTGAGACCGGTGCGTAGCGGCTCACGGTGTGGTGGGCTCGGGGCGTCGGACCCGTACCGAAACGCGAGGTCATGAGCGCAGCGCTCAGCTGTGCACAGATGCACTATTGTCGCGACAATGTCGGCGACAAGCGTTCGTCGCGCATCGTCGATGACTGGGTCGAGCCACACTCCGCTGTCGCGAGCGGCTCGCCGCAGCATTCCGAGGAGTCGCGGAGACGGCCAATCCATCGTGCTCCACGCGCGTGCATGCGCGGCCCGGTCGTCGGCCATCGAAAGGGCTGCGCTCATCTGTGAGTCGAGGTCGGTTAACGGAGCCAAAACGGTCGGTGTGAGACGCGCGACAACACCCTCTCCAACCCCGGTCGGGAGGAGGCTCATCTCACACTCCACTCCGCGCTGGCGGCTAGTCAGCACCGTATTGGCTAGCACTGCTCCGATGAGCAGGTAATCCTGCCGATCTCGAGTCACACCTGCGCCCGCGCGACTACGCAGTACCGCACTCCCGTCCTCGGTGGCGAATTCGCATGTCGAGAGCCCGGCTGCTGAAAGAGCTGCCGCGCCGGTCTCGCACATAGCTCTTAGAGCCGCCGCTCGCTCGCGTTGGAGGGTCGTAGCCAGCGTTTCGCCGCCAGTGGGTGCGATTTGCGAAGTCATCGTGAACGCCTGGTTTGAGGAATGCGCAATCGATTGATCCCTCCTAACTATGCGCGGACTGACTCACGGCGGCTGTAGGGGGAGTCGCGCGCGGGTTGTAGGGGGGATCTCGCATCCCTCGACCGCTGCAGCTTCCCTGTAGGAGATTACCTGACAAAGGATGCGGGCGGTCCTGCACATACACGGCGCATCGCGGGTCGTACAGTCAGCAGCACATGGCCCAGTCTCGCTTCACTTTGGCCCTTTTGCGAATTCCGCTTGCGTGGAAAATCGCTGGCGCTAACGCCTTACTGACGATCGCGTTGGTGGTGGGCTTTGCCCTGTTGCCCGCAAGATCGCCTGATCTTGCGAGCCGATCCGGTCTCGCGATTGTCGTGCTGCTCGCTGCCGGCGCTGTGAACGTCGCGCTCGTAACCTTGGCGCTCGACCCCATCCGCGACCTGGAGCGCACTGCCGAACTGGTTTGGAATGGCGAGACTGAGATTCGTGTGCGACGCTCTGTGTTGGCCGACAAGGATCTGCGGCGAGTCGCCCAAACGGTTGACAGTCTGCTCGAGCGCCTCACTGCTGAACGCGCGCGACTCCAGCAGCTCACAGCGCAGCTCGTGGAAGCCAGAGCATCTGAGAGGGCGGCCATCGCGCGCGAGCTGACCGAATCTGTAGCGCAGTCCGCTACCGGTTTGGCTTTGGAATGTGCGTCGCTCAGGTCTTCGGGCGACGGGCAAAATTCCGAGCGTTTCGAGAGGATGGCGCAAACCGCGATGAGCCTCGTTGAAGAGATCCGGAGGATCGCGCGCGACGTGCATCCGCGGCATATCGACGAGCTGGGACTTGATGTCGCGTTGCGTTCGCTTGCGCGCGAGGGGCAGACGGCGAAAACGCAGGTGAAGTACAGCGCCGGCGGGCTGCCGGGGACCTCCGAGCATCTGCCAAGAGAAGTTGCCGGCGCGCTCTACGACGTCGCACGGGAAGCCCTCAAGAATGCGCGCCAAAGCGGGGCACAGCAGGTGAGTGTCTCGTTAGGCGTTCAGCGTCACGCCGTGACGCTGCGTGTCAGCGATGACGGCTGCGGTTTCGATCCACACACGATCCCTCCGAACCAGGGCGCGGGGCTCAGCACGATTCGTGAGCGCGTCTCGCTCGTCGGCGGAACTCTCGAGATCGAAAGCGCGTCAGGCAAAGGCACAACGCTTGTCGCGATCGTACCGCTCGTGCAGCTGTCCACGCGTGATCGGCCGAACTTCATCACTACGCCCGAACAGGAGTTACTGACATGGTAGGCGATTTGATTCGAGTGGTCCTCGCAGATGACCACACGGTTGTGCGCACGGGACTCAAAGCCGTCCTTGGAACTGCCAAAGACATTGACGTGGTGGGAGAAGCGAAGGACGGACGGGAAGCTCTGACCCTGATCGAGCGATACAAGCCGGATGTCGTCGTGATGGACCTCGCGATGACCGGTATGGATGGTCTCGCAGCGACCCAGGAGATCGTCGAAAAGCAGTATGCGACGCGCGTCCTTGTGCTCACGATGCACGAGGAAGAGGAGTTCTTGATGCCCGTACTCAAGGCGGGAGCCGCTGGCTATCTCGTGAAGAGCGCTGCAGACAAGGAGCTGATCGATGCGATCCGCGCGATCGCGCACGGGGATGTTTACGTGCGTGGGTCTGCCGCGCGTGTTCTCGCCAAGGGAATTACCAAGAAGGACCCACATCAAGAGGACCGCGACCGGTTCGAGCGGCTGACGGATCGTGAGCGCGACGTGCTGCGCCTAACGGCTCAAGGTTACTCCGCACCGGAGATCGGCGATCGGTTGTTCATCAGTCCCAAGACCGTGGACACGTACAAGCAGCGCATTCACGAGAAGGTGGGTCTGGCGCATAGATCTGAATACGTACAGTTCGCGCTGAGGCTTGGCTTGCTCAACGACGCAAACGCTGCTGCTGGCTAGGACTTTCACCCGCGAAGTACTCGGATTAGCGTCAACGTCGCTTGGGCTCTAACCTCTCGCGCGCTGACGGATCGGCGGTGTGAACGACCCACTACAAGGCGTGTTTCTGGCGGCGGTGGTCTTCGCCAGCGCTGCACTCGCCGTCGCAGCTTTCGCGTGGCGACGAGCACGGCAGGCGCGTCGCACCGAGACGATGCTGACTGCGACGCTCAAGCGCTTCGAGAGCGTCGTGAGTATCTCGTCCGATGCCATCATCATCACGGATGAAGCACAGATTGTCGTGACGTTCAACCGCGGTGCCGAGGCGATTTTCGGGTGGCCCGCAGCCGAGGTAGTCGGCAAGCCGCTCAACACGCTGATACCGTCGCGATTTCACGCAGCGCACACTCGGCACATACAGACATTCGCCGATGCACCAGAAGTCGCACGGCGAATGGGAGAGCGGCGTCAGGTTTTTGGACTGCGTCGCGACGGCTCGGAGTTTCGGGCGGACGCATCCATCGCGCGAGTTGACTTGCCAACAGGTCGGCTCTTTAGCGTGGTACTGCGCGATGCGACAGCGCAAGTGAAGCGCGAGGCACACGAACGTGCTCTGGCGCAAGCCGGCGCAACGTTGGCGGCGTCTCTCGATTACGAAGGCACGCTGCAGAGCATCGCACATATCGCGATCCCTGTGGTCGCCGACTGCGCGGTCCTGGATGTCGTGGAGTCCGATGGGGGAATTCGGCGTGTGGCGAGCACGCACGACGACGATGAGGCGACGACGGCGTTGCGCGCATTGAACGCGCGCTTCGGCGCACCGAACAACTCCCCTTTCCCCACGGCGCGTGTGCTCGCGCGCAACCTGCCGTTCGAGGAGACTGACGGCGGGACCTGGGCGACCGGTGATCATGAAGCCAGCGTGCTGCGCGCGGTCGGCGCGATAAAATGCCTGACGGTTCAGCTTCGCGGGCGTGAGCGAGTCGTCGGTGTGCTGCATCTCATTTCGACAGAGCCGCGTCGCGTGCTGGATGACGACGCGCGTCAGCTCGCGCAGCAGCTCGCATTTCGCGCGTCCCTCACGCTGGAGAATGCCACGCTGTACCGGTCGGCGCAGCGCGCCACGCAATTGCGCGATGAAATCGTGAGCGTCGTTTCGCACGACTTGCGCAACCCGCTCAGCGCCATCTCGATGTGCTCGAACGTACTTTTGACGAACCCACCGGCGGAACCGGCGGAGCGCGATCGCTTGCTGGACGCGATCGGTGAGGCATCGCAGCTCGCCGAGCGTCTCATCCGCGATCTGCTGGATGCATCGATGGTCGCGGCCGGTCAGCTGCGGCTAACGATCGACCGGGAACGGGTCGAGCCGCTCCTGGATCGTGTGCGCACGATGTTCGAACCGCTGGCACGCGACCGCAACATCACTCTGACGGTCGCGGGCGACGGCCAGAGCAGCGCGGCACCCGAAATCGACATGGACGCGGAACGCGTGCTTCAGGTGATCGCGAATCTCGTGGCCAATGCGCTCAAGTTCACTGATGCAGGTGGGCGTGTCGACGTACACGCTTCGCTGGACGACACAAAGCTGAGCGTGACGGTGCGCGATACGGGAATCGGCATCGAGAGTGAGGATCTTCCGCACATCTTCGATCGCTATTGGCACTCGAAGCGCAAGGGCCGAGCAATCGGGAGCGGCCTTGGGCTGACCATTGCACGCGGCATCGTGGACGCGCACGGCGGGGCGATCAAAGCGGAAAGCGAGCTCGGACGAGGAAGCACTTTTTCGTTCGTCATTCCGCGCTCGACAAACGCCACCTAACGTGGTGCGGTACGGTAGTGGACCTCGGTGACGCTTCCGCGCCAGTACGCCTGCCTTCCTTCGGGCAGGACCCATGACACTTCGGCTTGGACCGGGATGTAAAAACCGTCGCGCCGTTCATAGTGCCGAAAGCGTCCTTCCCACGGCGTCGGCACGCCGCGGCCGGCGACGTCCCGCATGCGGCCTGGAGTGAAGACGCGCTGCCCACTACCGCGGCGACAACCAACAGCACAAGAAGCAGCAAGCTTCTCATCACCGCGCCTGCTCAATCCCCGCTGACTACGTGCATAACGCGGCTCGTTCGCGGCGCGGCGACGAGGTCCGCCACCGTTCGTTGTTCCAGGACGCCAAAGAAGGCGCCCAATGATTCAGCGAGAGCATCGGCCAGCAGGCACGAGCCGGTCAATGGACACTCCGTATTACACGGTTCAAAACACGGAACGAGCGCGAGACTAGGCTCCGTTGCACGCACGACTTCCGCGACAGAGATCGCTGCGGCGTCCTTTGCGAGCGTGACGCCGCCGTTGCGGCCGCGGATCGTTCGGACGTAGCCGAGCGCCACGAGCCGCTGGATCACCTTCAGTAATTGATCCGCCGACATCCCCATACGCTCAGCGACCTCGCTGACCGTCGCCGTGCGAGATGGCGTGGCCGCGAGGTACAGCAAACAGCGTAACGCGTTGTCAGTAAAGCGGGTGAGCCGCATGCGAGCCGTTCTTAGAATCGCCTAACGTCGTGTTGCCATGTCGTGCAGGCAGTATCGGCGCCGCCGTCGGCCAAGTCGGTCGGGAAACCCCTCACACGTCCAGGCGAAAAGGCGTACGTGAGATCGGGGAATTCCCCCGTCTCGAAATGCTGCAGCGAAAGCGAAGCTTTTAGGCGTGGGCACACGCCCAGCTCGGGCGTGCGACCGTACACCTAACAACTCATCGCACTTCGAGGTTCTCTCATGAGGCTCTCACGCAGTTCGGCACTTCTCACCGGAGCCGCTGCATTCGTGGTGGGCGCGTACTATATGGTTGCCTGCGCTCCAACGAGCGGATCGGCAGTGGCTGGTGCCGCCGGAGACGCCGCGTCGCGCGTCTATGTCGCTCCGGGCAGCTACGACGATTACTACGCCTTCCTCTCCGGTGGGTTCAGCGGTCAGCTCGCCGTGTACGGGATCCCGTCAGGCAGACTTCTCAGGGTGATCCCCGTCTTCTCGCAGAATCCCGAGAACGGCTACGGCTATAACGCCGAGACGAAGGACATGCTCGCGTCGACTTGGGGAAACATCCCGTGGGACGATGCCCACCACCCGTCGTTATCGGTCACAGACGGCATGCACGATGGGCGCTGGATCTTCATCAACGCGAACAACACGCCGCGCATCGCGCGCATCGATCTCGCGTCGATGACAACGACCGAGATCGTGCAGATCCCCAATTCAGGCGGCAATCACTCGTCGCCGTACGTCACGCAAAACACAGAATACGCAGTCGCCGGCACTCGTTTCAGTGTGCCGATTCCCCAAGCCGACATTCCAATCAGCGACTTCGAGAAGGGGCGCTTCAAGGGCGCGATCTCGTTCATCAAGGCGAACGAGCCCGGAAAGATGCGCGTCGTCTGGCAATTCGTCGTTCCAGGTTTCGATTACGATCTCGCGCGCGCGGGAAAGGGACCGTCAGGCGACTGGATCTTCTTCACGTCGTACAACACGGAGCAGGCCTACACAAAGAAGGAAGTCGAGGCGTCGAAGAACGACAAAGACTTCGTGATGGCGCTCAATTGGAAGATGCTGGAGCAGTGCGTCACCGCCGGCAAAGGGAAGGAATGGCCGAGCGAGTACGTGCATAACGTGATGGACGAAGCGACGCATACGGCGCGCTCGGAAAAGGTGACGGGCGTGAAGGTTCTCACGCCAGCCGAGTGCCCTAACGCGGCGTATTACCTGCCGACGCCAAAGTCACCGCACGGCGTGGACGTCGACCCAACCGGCGAATTCATCGTCGCGGGAGGTAAGCTGGCGACGGTGATTCCGGTGCACTCCTTCTCGAAAATGACGAAGGCGATCGCCGACAAAGCGTTCGATGGCGACCGCGAAGGTATCCCGGTCTTCAAGTATGAAGCGGTGAACTTCTGCGAAGTGCAGAATCCAGGTCTCGGGCCGCTGCACACGGAATTCGACGGCCAAGGTCATGCGTACACGTCGGTGTTCATTTCGTCCGAAATCGTGAAGTACACATTGCCAGGCTGCCAGGTTGTCGATCGCACACCGACGTACTACTCGATCGGCCACCTCATGGTACTCGGCGGCGATACGCGCAAGCCGTATGGCAAGTACATGCTGGCGCTGAACAAGATCACAAAGGACCGCTACTTGCCGACCGGCGCGGAGCTCGCACAATCGGCGCAGCTCTATGACATCACCGGCGACAAGATGAAGCTCCTGCTCGATTTCCCCACGATCGGCGAACCGCACTACGCGCAAGCGATCGACGCGAAGATCATCAAGGATCGCCAGGTGAAGTTCTACAAGCTCGCCGACAACAATCATCCGTACGTGGCAAAGGCGGAGAAGGAGACTGGCGCCGTTAGGCAGGGGAAGGCCGTGCATGTGAAGCTTACGGCGATCCGCAGCCATTTCGCGCCTGACAACATCGAAGGGATTCAGGTAGGCGACACGGTCTACTTCCACGTCACCAACCTGGAACAAGACTGGGACGTGCCGCATGGCATGGCGACGATCGGTTCCGCACACGATGCGGAACTGCTGATCATGCCTGGCGAGACGCGCACGCTCAAATGGGTGGCCAAGTTCCCCGGTGTGTATCCGTTCTACTGTACGGACTTCTGCTCGGCGCTGCATCAGGAAATGCAGGGGTATGTGCGTGTGAGTCCCGTAGGGGAAGCGCCAGCACTTCGCTGGTGGTTAGGCAAGGCGGCGAACACGCCGGCCAAGGCGAACTAGTACTGCTGACGGGGGGTGGTACCACCGCCCCCCGTCGCGCACCTAACGACACTCCCATGTCAACACGTTCCCGCA
>DATBKN010000344.1:0-12767 GCA_036555845.1 Gemmatimonadaceae bacterium
GCTCGTGTTTCTCGAGCTCACCTTCCTCATCGGCCGGCCGCGCGTTTGCGAGCTGGCCGTGCGACGTGTAGCGCGACGGATTCGCCTCGAATAGATCGCGACACTCCGGCGTGCAGAAGTAATACGTCGTGCCTTCAAACACAGAGCGTGCAGGGGCCGTATCGGAATCGACAATCATTCCGCAGACCACATCGGTGACCTTTGCCATGTCTCAACCTCGTCTTGAGTCTTCGCGATGGAGAACGCAATGATCACGCCGCCCTGAATGCTTCGGCTCGCCTAGTCAGCTCGTGCCAGCGGGGTTGAGCGCGCACAGGTGGATTTTTGTGTCGCGCGGCGACCTACGGTGAGCTACACCGCTCCATGATCGCGATGGCCGAGATCCAGCGAGTGTCGCGCCGCGCAAATCGCAGCGCCGTACGCCGATCACCATCAACGAGAGTGACTTCGAGCGAATCACCCACCATTCGCCAGGATTCAGCGCGCACATTGCCCGCTAGCGTCCGCGCACGGTTCGGCGACTGCTCATTCGCGCGCGAGCGATCGACAGGCTCGCTCTCCAGCTGCACGCGAGTCGGCAGCGATGCGACAATCGCTCGATCCTCGTCGCGTGCTTTATCCTGCGCGATGGCGCGAACTGTATAGCAACCCGCGACGCTTTCGGCAGGCGAGCGCGCCGCGCTCAAACGCGCAGCTCCCTGGCCTTGGGCAGCCTGCGATCGCTCGGCTTCACGTCGCAGACGCGAGTCACGCCTATCCTGCTGGGCAGCGGCCGCAGTGCCGGTCGTCACAACTTGCTCGAGCGACGCGACGGATTTCTGCAGCGCGAACGCGAGTTGCACGCTATCGCTGGCAGCGACGGCAACTGGATGCACTGCTGGTTGGAAGCCGAGGGCACGCACGCGCACGGTCTGGTTGCCTAACGGCACAGCCTGAAGCTGGAACTTTCCTGAACTGTCCGTTTGGGCGCGGGTGGAATCGACACTGACCAAGGCGCCCACAACGGGAGCGCCAGTTGCCGCGTCGAGCACGCGGCCGAGGACCTGCGCCGGGCGCACGGATAGCGCCGTATTCGCCGCCGCATCGGCCAGCGCCTTGCGTTCGGCCTCCTGCCTAACGGGTGGCGTGGACTTCGGCGCCGCAGGCCGCGGCATGGGACCAGGAAGCGGCACAACGATATCCTTCGCGAGCTCCTCCTTCGCTGGCTGCGTTTGTTTGTCGCTCAGCTTCGCGCTCGTCGCCGCCGGCACGACGTTCTTCACATCATTGGCAGCGTCGCGCGCGAGGTCGGTCACAGGCGGCCTCGAGTCAGCTGCTCGCTTCGACGCGAGTGAATCCCCAATTACCTGTGAGGTAGCTGCTACCGGTGCTGGCACGATCGCCGTTGTTGCACGCGTGTCCATTGCGGTGTCTGGCGACAGTCTGCTCCACACGAGCGTCGTGCCAACAGCAAGAAGCGCCGTCGCGGCCGCGGCGTAGCCGATGCCACCTCGACGCCACCACGAACGGCGACGATCTCGCGCCGCCGGCAGACTCAACGTACCCGCAGCGCCGGTCGCAGCCTGCACAGCAGGAACATCATCCAACGCGCCGAGGATCCGCGACGACGCCGCGATCAGGCCACGCGCCTCGGCTACGGCTCGTCCGCATTCCTCACAGGATTGCACGTGAGCCTCGGCCGCACTCGCCTCGTTAGGTGCGAGCGCGCCGTCCAGCCACGCGTGAATGGTCCCTTCGTCAAGATGCCGCATGTCCACCTCCAACGCCTCGCTGCGTGTCACGTTGCATCGCTTCGTACGACTCCACGAGCCTGCGCCGCGCACGCGCGAGCGTTGTACCTATTGATCCTATCGATAACCCCAGGGCTTCCGCGATCTCTTCGTAGTGCAATCCTTCTTCCCGCATGAGCAGAGCCAGCCGGTCGCGCTCTAGCAAACCGTCCACAGCCTTGCGTGCAAATGCGGCTTCTTGAGCCCGCTCGAGCGCCGTCTCGGCAGACTCCACCTGCACATCGCGAGTCTCTTCCGCCAGCAAGCGAAGCTTTTGTCGTCGGCGATCTTCGCGCCGCGCATCGTCTCGCACGAGGTTCGTTGCCACGGCAAAGAGCCACGCTCGTTCGTTCGTTAGGTTCGTCTGGCGGAGGGCGCGCAGGAATGTCTCCTGCGCGACCTCGTCCGCCCAGTCACGGTCGCCGAGCCGGCGCGTCAGGTACCGCACGAGCGGCACATGATACGCCTTGAACAAGCGCTCCAGCTCCGTGTCGTTCATACCTACCAGGCTGCGACCACGGCGCGCAGGTCGCTGTCCGACATGCGCTCCAAACCAACCGTCGTGAACTCGATGGCAACGGCGCGGCCGGCTACGACCACACGCTCACCTAACGCGAGTGTCGGACCGAGACCTTTCAGCTGTTGCACGAGATCGAAGTACAGCGGCGAGAACGGCTTCACTTGCACGGTGCGCATCGTTGGGGTCTGTCGAACGTCTGTCCATACCCCATTGACGAGCTTGAAGGTGCGTTGTTCCACCTGCCGCGTGTTCTTTTGTAGCTCATCACCGACCTGCGATGCCGCGTCCACGTCCGCCAACGACTTGGCGTCGCGCTGCTGCGCCGCCTGTTTGGCCGCGGCGAACTCCTGCTCTTTGCGCTCCATAACGGTTCCGCTGGCCGCGCCCGTCACTACCACGCTTTGCAGGCGAAGTTCGTTTGCCCGCGAAGACGCAGCGTTTGCCGGCATTGGTACACTAGCGTCGCGGCGCCTGTCCGCAGCGACGGTCATCCCGGGCTCGACCACGAGGTACGACGAGAACTCGGTCGGAATACCGAACTTCTCGCCTAACGACTTGATCTCGGCATCCAGTTCGCTGGACCCGCCTCGCTTGCGCTTCTCGGCAGCCAACCAGCCGAGCCGCTGAGCGGCCCATAGCCTTCCGACGAACGCGTTGTCGTTTTCCCGCCCCGGGAAGCGCACGTCGCGCGTCCAGGTAAGCCGGCCGTCTGGTGAATCGGTCTCCACCCAGATACGAGCTTCGCCGCTGCCATCGTACCGCGCCAACAATACGAGATCCTGGCCCGCGAACAGATCGATCGGCAGCACCGGATGCAGATTCGTCAGGCGAACGCCTTCTGCCCGGACGCGAACATTGCTCAACACGGGACTCGTGAGGCGCTGTGCCAGAAGTGCGACTGCTCGTTCGACCGATTCGCTGCCGCTCACGAAATGCGCCGTACCGCGCCCTTCGAGCGCCAGCTGCTCGATAAGCCCTGCATGAATCTCGGCGCCTACGCCGAATGTGAACACGCGCGCTTCATTGCGCAGCCGAGCGGCCATCGCCGCGATCAGATCAGGATTTCGCTCGCCGACTGTCGGCTCACCGTCCGTGACGAAGACGACGAACGGCATGCGTTCGAGTCGCCCGCTTCGCATCGCTGTGACGTCGACGTCGAGTGCTTCTTCAAGCGCACCGGAAATGTTCGTGGAGCCTTCGGCACGCAGGCCGTCGATATAGCGACGTGCGTCGCGCACGTTCTCCGGCGTCGCCGCGATGAACCCATCGCGATACGAGTGAACGTCCGTCGAGAAATCGATGACACGGAAGCGATCGCCGCGTTCGAGCGATGCGAGAATCGCGCGCCCGGCAGCCTTCGCTTGCTCCAGCTTGCTGCCGCGCATCGATCCCGACACATCGACGACAAACGTGACGTCGCGCGGCAATGCGCGAGTGCGCGCAGCCGGCGGCGAGATGGCGATCAGCGCATAACCATCCTCACGGTCCGGCGCGTGCGCCACGACTGTGATCGACGGCTCGTTAGGGCGACGCAGTGGAAGCAGGACGGTGATATTCCCCGCCGTGCCCGACGCACGAACTTCGCGCCTGTCGCCGCGATCGCGGATGCGCAGCGAGTGGGTCGGCGAGTATGGCTCGCCGTAGTCCGCGCCGCGCGGGATCGTGAGCGTAAAGCGGCTCCAGCCCGTTGTGCGCTCGTCATCGTCGTCTCGCTCTGCCGTCGCCGGCATGACGACCGGCGTGCGCTGGCCTGGATCCGTACCGCGCGCGTAATCGACACGCAGCGCCGATCCTTCGCGCCTAACAACACTGCGGAAGCGGACGACGACTTTCTTCTCCTGCCCCGTCGGCAGCGGGAAAATACGCGCACGAACGAGCCCATAGCCGATCCATTCGACGAGCGCGGGATCGCGCTGGCGGCGCACGATGTCCTCGTAGATCTGCCGTGCCTTGTCGGCCGGGAGCGTTTCACCCGAGACGAGCTCGCCGTTGATCTCGAGGCGCAGATCTTCGAACGCGGCCCCGTTTGGTAAAGGAAAGATGTAGTCGGCCTCGCCGAGTCCAGGACCACGATTCACGAACTTCTCAGTGATCTCGTAGCGCACCACTCGCCCACCGCCCTCGAGGCTGGCCTGCACATCGCTCGAGATTCGTTCAATTGGCGCGACCGGGCACGGAATCATCGCGACCGCGCAATCCACGTTAGGCGCGCACCGCGGCGGTACCGGGCGCATGCACGGCCGCGGGATCACGCGTCCCTGCGCGTGCGCTGTCTCAGGCCATAGAACGAGCGCGCCCAGCATGAATGTGAGCGCTGCCCACACGATCCACGGCGACACGCGGCCCACGCGGTCCCACGACTGCGACTTCACTGTGCTGTTCATTCGTCATCCTGAAAGGGTTCTGACAGGAGACGCCACGAGGAGGGGCGATTTGCACAGGACGCACAGTCACTCACCCCTACACACACACAACCGCAGACCGCAAGCTCTGAAAAGCAGCTTGGAGTCAGCAGTAATATGTTGTCAGTATTGAGCTTACGTGTCTTCGATCCGAGGGGCCTGGATCGGGGTCTTCCGCCGCTCCATCTCGGCTGGCAGGGCAAACGGCGGAGTGCCGCCGCGGCTCAAGACCCGAACGCCGATGAGATGTCGATCAGCCCGCTCGAGGGTCTGCTCCAGCGACTCGCCGCCTTGTCGCGCGGCCCAGCCTAGCGAGAAGGGCACCGGTGCGCTGCGAGCAGCCGCGTGCTGCAGCCGCTTCGCGACGTCCTCTGTTCTCTGCTGATCCGCACCGACGAGAACAACGAGGAACTCATCGCCGCCCAGGCGAATCACGGGCTCGTCTGCGCGCACGTGCCGCATGAGGAAGCGCGCCATGCGCTGCAGAACGTCGTCACCGCGTTGATGACCAAACTCGTCGTTGAACTTCTTGAAGCGATCGATGTCGACAAAGACACACCCCCAGGAGCCTAACGCACCTCGGCTCGTGCGCTCCTCGAGCTCCAGCAGGTAGCGTCTGTTGTAGCTGCCGGTCAGCGCATCGCGCATCACCTGCGATCGCAGCTCGGCTTCCATCGCCTTGGTGTGCGTCACATCCAGGACGACGCCGTGATACAGTGGCGCGCCGGTCGCGGGGTCGCGTACGAGGTATGTCGTATCACTGAGCACGAGACGCGAGCCATCGCGCCTAACGAACTCCGTCTCATAGGAGCGCACCGACCCTTGATGCTCGAGCAGCGCGAGTAGCTCGCCCCGGCGTTCCGGCTCGGCGAGAAAATCGCTCACCCGCGCGCTCGCCAGCTCCTCCTTGGAGCCGAGTCCGAAGAGCTTGAGAAACGCGGGATTGGCGTCGAGAAAGCGCCCTTCAGCATCCGTGATATAGATGCCAGCGTCCAGACGCTCGACGAACAGCGCCAAAGTCTTGGGGTCCGACAGACTGTCGTAGCGTGTGCTCGGCGCAGTGCTCCGGTGCTTTTTTGAAGATGATGGGGACATTTCCGGATGCTGACGCTGGCGGATGGCTGCGCGACGCCACAACTCTCGTCGACCGCCGAAGAGCGCGCTAGAGGGGATGCCGCAAGTGAACGCCAAATGAGCGGGCCGGTGCGACTCCTGGAAATCGCGCGGGTCATTGTCGGAGACCGTGCCGATCTCGACGTTCTGAGCCGTGCGCTAACTGAGCGATTGCGAACGGCTCCGGCGCATATCGCGCGGCAACTCTCGCTCGCGGCTGTGCTGCTCGACCATCCTTTCGTCAATCTCGTGGTCGCCCGACGATTTGCACGCCTTTCGCGCCACCGGGACGCTGCCACGCTGTTCGAACGCTGGCTGACGAGTCGCATTGCGCTCGCCCGCAGCATCGGTCACGGCATGCGACGCTTCGTTCTATCGACGTACTATGCGCAGCCGGAGCCGCAGGCCACGTTAGGTGTCCTTCCGCCGTTGCACTTGCGCGAGCCGCAGGTCGCCTGGGAAGGGCCGCTGCAAGGCCCGCCACGTGACGATGAGCCGGTGGCTCGTTCGCTCGATGGGCGCATCGCAGACTCGCTGCGCCATCCGCGTCCCGAGCCGAGCCAGGTACGATCCGCATCGACGTGGAATGGCACGCATTATTTCCGCGCTGATGTCGTCGTGATTGGAAGCGGAGCCGGCGGCGCCGTTGCCGCAGCCCGGCTCGCCGAGGCCGGTCGTGACGTGATCCTCTTGGAGCGTGGTCGGTCAGTCTCCGCCAGCGATTTCAGCGAACGCGAACACGAAATCGGCGCCGACCTGTTCGCCGATCGCGGGCTGCGCACCACCGACGACCAGGCGTTCACGCTGCTGCAAGGGGGAGCGTTAGGTGGCGGCACTACAGTCAACTGGATGCTGATGCTGCGCACGCCCGAGCACGTGCTGCAGGAGTGGGCAGAAGAACACGGCACTGAAGGGATGACGGCCTCCGATCTACGGCGAGTCTTCGACGGCGTCGAACGTGAGACGCACGCGACAATCGTCCCGGACGATGCGCACAATCCGCCGAACCGCATGTTGATCGGCGGCGCACGGCAGCTCGGCTGGCACGTAGAATCGGCGCGCATCAATGCGCGCGGGTGCGTGCGCGCTGGCACATGCTCGTTAGGCTGCCGCTACCGCGCCAAGCAATCGGCGCTCGAGGTGTATCTGCCGCGCGCGATCGCCGCGGGGGCTCGCGTCATCAGCGACGCCGTCGTCGAGCGGATCGTCGTCACGGCGCGAGATACCGGTCGCGGCAAGCCGCCGCAGAAGCGCGTACATGCTCGCGGTGCAAGTGGTGCCGAGCTGCTCGTGGACGCAGCAGTCGTGGTCCTCGCGGCGGGAGCTGTCGAGACCCCGCTGATCCTGCAGCGCTCGGGTCTCGGCGGCGGCGGCGTCGGCCGCTTCCTGCGGCTGCATCCGACGACGGCTCTTATGGCCTTGATGCCTAACGAAATGTATCCGCTCGCCGGCGCGCCCCAAACGAGCGTCTGCGCCGAGTTTGCGCGCAAGCGCAATGGATACGGCTACTGGATCGAGTGTCCTGCGCTGACCCCCGGGCTGGCGGCCGCTGCGGCGAGCGGCTTTGGCAACGCGCACTTCGAACGGATACGGCAGCTGGGCAACCTCGCCACGCTCATCGCGCTCGTACGCGATGGCGTCGCCAAAGGCGAGTCGAACGGCAGCGTGACTCTCGGACGCGGTGGCGTCCCGCGTATCCGCTACAAGCTCGCGGCGGGTGACGCGCAGCACCTGCGCGAATCGATCGCGGTGTCGGCTCGCATCGCCCTCGCGGGAGGAGCGATCGAGGTGATGACTTTGCACTCACGGCCGATCGTGGCGCGGACGGAGGCCGACATCGCCGCGATTCTCTCCGCGTCGGTTGCGCCAAACGACGTGACGCTCTTCTCGGCGCACGTCAACGGTACGTGCCGCATCGGACGCAACGCGAGCAGCGCCGGGGTGATGCCTAACGGCGAGCGTTTTGGCGCGCGCGGCTTGTACGTCGTCGATGGATCGATTCTACCGACGGCACCGGGAGTCAATCCACAAGAGACTATTTATGCGTTGTCTACGGTTCTCACGAATCGGATGATTGAAGAAAACAAGGTCTAAGGGGCATCGGCCTTACGCAGCTCTTCTTGAAGAGCAACTGCTATTGGATTGCGCGAATTGGGCGGGTAACTCGGATTTACTGCTTTTGTTAACAGGTAGTATTCGCGTGCTCAGCCAAATCCGCTAAGTCCGAAGAGCAGTTGCTCTTACGGGCGCCGGACTTGGAAAGACGGCGGAATGCGCGCGCAGCAGCCGCCGGGCCCGCCGCAGTGGATGCACAGCGTCATTTATGCAGGTAACTTTCTTGTCCAGTGAAACAGCTCTATCGGATTCCTGATCTTGCTCGTTAGGCACCCTACCAAGACCCCGTGACTCCTTCCGAAACCGCCGTCGCGACCTCGCTCGACGAGCTCTGCATCAACACCGTCCGTACGCTCGCCATGGACGCTGTGCAAAAAGCCGAGAGCGGACACCCCGGCGCGCCGATGGCCCTGGCGCCGCTCGCCTACCTGCTCTTCACGCGCCACATCAAGCACAACCCCGCCGACCCCAGCTGGCCGGACCGCGACCGTTTCGTGCTCTCGAACGGACACGCGTCGATGCTGTTGTATTCGGTGCTGTATCTGACCGGATATGATCTCTCGCTCGAGGAGATCAAGAACTTCCGCCAGTGGGGAAGCAAGACGCCCGGTCATCCGGAGCACGGCCACACTCCGGGCGTCGAAACGACGACCGGTCCGTTAGGCCAAGGCTTCGGCAACGCGATCGGCATGGCTGTAGCCGAAGCGCATTTGGCGGCGACGTTCAACAAGGCCGACAATCGAATCGTGGACCACTTCACATGGTTCATTTGCAGCGACGGCGATCTCATGGAAGGGCTCTCGCAAGAAGCGGCGAGCTTCGCTGGACATCAGAAGCTCGGGCGTCTGATCGGCTTCTACGACGACAACAACATCACGATCGACGGCAGCACCGACCTGGCATACTCCGATGACGTCGCGAAGCGCTTTGCCGCCTACGGTTGGCACGTGCATCGCGTTGCGGATGTGAATGATCTCGGCACTCTCGAATCGGCGATCGCCGCGTGCAAAGCAGAAACGGGTCGGCCCTCGCTCGTGATCGTGAAGACGCACATCGGCTGCGGATCTCCGAACCGGCACGACTCGGCCAAGGCTCACGGTGAGGCGTTAGGCGCCGAGGAAGTCGATCTCTCGAAGAAGAACCTCGGCTGGCCGACGCTGGAGAAATTCTGGGTTCCAGAAGAAGCACTCGCGCACTGGCGCACGGCGCGCGAGCGCGGCGCCGCGGCGCACGATCAGTGGCGCCGCCAACTGATCGCCTACGCGAAGGCCCACCCTAACGAGGCCAAGGAATTCAGCAGGCGCGTCGTGCAGCGTGATCTTCCCGCCGGCTGGCAGGCGTCGCTGCCGACGTTCACGAAGGAAAACGGCAGCGTCGCGACGCGCGCCGCGTCAGGTACGGTGCTCAACGCAATCGGCTCCAGGATTCCCGAGCTGTTCGGCGGCTCGGCCGACCTCACGCCGTCGAACAACACCCTGATCAAGGAGGCCGGCACCTTCTCGGCTGAAAATCGCGCTGGTCGCTACGTGCATTACGGCGTACGCGAGCACGCGATGGCCGCCATGATGAACGGGATGGCGTTGCACGGCGGGATGATCCCGTACGGCGGAACGTTCCTGATTTTCTCCGACTACATGCGGCCGTCCGTTCGACTCGCGGCGCTGATGGGCGTGCACGTCGTCTATGTCTACACGCACGATTCGATTGGACTGGGAGAAGACGGCCCGACGCACCAGCCCATCGAGCACCTGAGCGCGTTACGCGCGATTCCGAATATGACTGTCATTCGGCCCGCCGACTCCGCCGAGGTGGTCGAGGCGTGGCGCGTGGCGCTGACGCACAAGACCGGCCCTGTCGCGCTGGCACTCACGCGTCAGAAGCTGGCATTCATCGACCGGGCCGCGTTAGGGTCCAAGGCCGAAGATGCAGCGAATGGAGGGTATGTTATCGCCGAGTGCCGCTGCGCCAAACCGGAAGTTGTCTTACTTGCCAGCGGATCTGAGGTCGCTATTGCTCTCGCCGCGCAAGAGCGGCTGCATGAGGAGAGCGACATCTGCGCCCGCGTCGTCAGCATGCCCTGCCACGAGATCTTCGCGCAAAAGCCGATCGAGTACCGCAACGCTGTGCTGCCACCTAACGTGAAGCGCGTGGCGATCGAGGCCGCGCATCCGATGTCCTGGTATCGCTGGGTCGGAATCGACGGCGCCGTCGTCGGGCTCGAGCGCTTTGGCGCTTCCGCCCCGTACGAAGCGATCTACAAGGGCCTCGGCATCACGGCCGAAGCAGTGGTGCAAGCGGTGAAGCGCGTGCTAGGTCGTTAGCCCGCGGTAGGCCAGGGATTGTCGGGCAGCACGATGCGGTCCGGGCGTCCCTTCATCGCGCCGTCCAGGTGCAAGAGCGCCAGGCCAACGCCTGCCGCTCCCTGCATCAGCCCCGTCTGCGCGATCACGACATCCGGGGAGACGCGGTTCTCCGCCTGAATCCACTTGAGGCCCTCGCCGTCCGCGGTCGCTCTGCCTAACGCATTGTCCATGACTCTGCGAGCGAACGCGAGATGCTTCGCGTCACGAGTCGTGCGATAGAGCGAGGTGAAGAACTCTACGACGCCGCAATTGCCGCAGCACTGACTGATGTTGTTCCAGTAGCCGGGACTCTGCTCCGGGACGCCGCTGTCGACGATGCCCTGCGCCAGGTGCTGAACGTCAGGCGCATAGGCGGGATCGCTCTTGCCTAGCCGATGGAATAGGCGCGCCGTTCCAGCGGGACCGTGACACCAGCTGAGGTAGAAGAGCTGCTCGTTGCCGGGCTCACTGTGAAAGACCTTCCAGCCGTTGTTTGGCGTGTGTGTCCCGACGTTGCGCAGGTACTTCGCCCCCTGTGCCGCCACATCTATTAGATGGTTGTCTTTCACGCGCTCGCCGACCGTAGCGAGGAAATAGGACACGCCGGCGGTGCCGTGCGAGAAGTTGGGCATGCGACGCGCGAACGTCGGGTTCATGGCCCACTTGAGCCCACCCAGTTCGGCAACGCCTAACGTGGCCGCTCGGCGTGCCGCTTTGACGGCGAGCTCCAGCAGTGCCGGGTCGTTCAACCGGTCGTGCAGCGCCAGGAGCGTCAAACCAGTGCCGGCGTTGCCAGAAATGATGTCGACGGTCGCCCCCCATTCCACCCCGTCGTCCACGGGCTTCGCCAGATGCTTGACGTGCTCCATCGCGCTAACGGCCGCGGCGCGATACTTGGTCTCGTTTGTCGAGCGGTACGTTTCGTACAGCACGTGGGCGAGACCCGCGAGGCCGACGTACAGTCCCGTGCCCTGTTTCGCGACGGCCTCGTTAGGCTGGGCCAGAACGCCGACGATTGTATCGGCTGCCTGCGCCGCGTCAGCTAACGCTTTCTTGTCACCCGTTGCGTGCGCGTACTCGAGCAGAAAGAGCACGACCCCCGGCATCCCGTTATACAGATCGTACGACTCCGACGTGGGATTCAGTGGATCGGCCGCCCAGGTGAACCCATTCGGACCACGCTGCGCGGTCGCTGCTAACCAAGTCCGCGCGCGCTTTGCTGCCTCGAGGTAGTTGGCCTCATTGCCGAACGTGAGCGGTCGGAATCCAGACGGCAGGACAGCGAGCGCGGCGACCGAAGCCAGGCTTGCCTTGATCGCGTCGCGACGCGTGAGCGGATGCGGGTCGGCGTTACACATGCTCTCAGTTTGCATCCTTTCGCGTGGGGATTCCAGTTTCAATGAAGCTGTCAGCCGTCAGCCGTAAGCTGTCACAGCCGACAGCTTGGTTTGTGGTCCCCGTGCGCCTCCACACACTGGGTGCTATCCTCTTGCACTCTCCTTAGTCGGGTCTGCGCATGGCAAGAATGCTTTCCGGATTGATCTATGTCGGCATCAAAACTTCGGTCCTCGCGCTGGATCGCAAGACCGGCGAAGTGCGCTGGACAGTGAAGCTCCCCGTGAAGTTCGCTGGCACCTCCGTAGGAGGACTGGCGAACGTCTTCTGCGATGGCGACGCGCTCTTCGCGTCTGCCGCTGGCGAGATCTTCTGCCTCGACCCAAAGACTGGAGGCATCGTTTGGCAGAATCAGCTGAAGAAGATGGGGACCGGTTTCGTCAGCATCGCGAGCGAGGCGGGCGGACAGCGCAGCTCGACGGCCACCGCGGGGGCGGCCGCGGCGATCGCAGCGGCGGCAGCAGCGCGCCAGTCCGCGATGTAGGTGCCTAACGCAAAGGAAGGACTTCGCGCCGCAGTCCTGGCCGGCGTCGTCATGCTCGCGTGCGCACGTGGCGACGCGAGTTTGCCGCTGGCACTCGCGAACGACAATCGCGTCCCGGCTGGGACGCTCGCTGGCGACACGTTGCGCGTGAACCTCGTCGCGTCGATGGCGCGTTTCTATCCGGAGTCCGACTCTGGTCCTTTTTTCACGACTGCGGCGTTCGCGGAACCCGGCCAAGCGCCACTTGTTCCCGGCCCACTGATTCGCCTGCGAGTCGGCACTACGTTACGCGCGGCCGTACGCAATACGCTTGCTGACACGTTGCTGGTTGTCGGGTTGACTGGGCCAACACTCGGCGCCGCGGACACGTTACGCATTCCGCCACACGCGAGCGATTCCGTCGAGACGCTCGTTAGGACGCCTGGGACGTTCGCGTACTACGGCCACACGCTCAACGGCGGCAAGATCAACCCGGGTGGGCCTGGAGACCAGCTCTTCGGTGCTTTGGTCGTGGATACGACAGCGACACCTAACGATCGCGTCTTCGTGATCAAGGATTGGACCCCGGATTCGGTTCGCTTCGTGCTCATGTTTAACGGCAAGTCGTGGCCCTACACAGAGCGACTA
>DATBKN010000345.1:0-4076 GCA_036555845.1 Gemmatimonadaceae bacterium
CGTATACGCTGGCGCGCGACCGCTCCGGGATCTCGCGCCAGTACACGCGCGGCTTCCCCGACAACAGTGAGATCGACGTGAGCCTAACGTTCGCCGCTCAGGGGCGGCCGGGTGGAACGGTCTCGTCAATCGTTCCCGACGGACGAGCGTTCACGCTGCGGCAGCACCTGAGTTTCGTTAGGCTCCCGGACGACCGCTACCGGCCGCGGCGCTTCGACCCGCGCGCTGGCTTCTTCGGGATCGAATTCAAGGACTATGCGCAGCCGATTCAGACCTGGTTGGAGCAGCGCTGGATCTCGCGGCATCGCCTGCTGCGCAGCAATCCGGCGGATCCGAACAGCGCATTCGAAAAGCCGATCATCTATTACGTAGACCGCGGAATCCCTGAGCCCTTGCGCACGGCGACGCTGCAAGGCGCCCGGTTTTGGGAAGAGGCGTTCAACCGCGCCGGTTTGCGCGGCGGTTTCCTGGTTCGCGACCTGCCGGAAGACGCCGACCTGATGGACGCGCGTTATAACATCGTGATCTGGATCAACCGCAACGAGCGCGGCTGGTCCTTCGGTGGCTCGTTAGGTGATCCGCGCACAGGCGAGATGATCAAAGGGATGGCGCACATGGACTCGCACCGCGCCCGCACCGACTACAACCTCTACGCCGGATTGTTGGGAGCAGATGCTGCCGCCGCCGACACTGCATTCGTTCTGGCGAGAGTCCGCCAAGTAACTGCACATGAGATAGGTCATACGTTAGGCATGTCGCATAACTATTTGGCGTCGACGTATGAACGTGGTTCTGTCATGGACTACCCGCCGCCACGCGTGCGGCTGGACGCAAACGGCAACATCGACATCAGCGCGGCGTATGCGTCCGGTCCCGGCGCCTTCGACGTCTGGGCCATTCGTTGGGCATATGGCATTTATCCGGAGGCGAGCGAGGCCGATTCACTTCGCGCGCTCATCACGGAAGGACTGCGCAACAAGTGGATCTTCCTCTCGGACCAGGATGCGCGGCCCGAGTTCGCCTCCGATCCGCGCGTCAACCTGTGGGACGATGCCGCCACCGCGACCGAGTTCCTCACGCATCAGATGAACGTTAGGCGCGTCGCGCTGTCTCGCTTCGGAGAACGCAACCTGCGCCCGGGTGAGCCGCTCGCGCTGCTGCAGGAACGTTTCGCTCCGTTGTATCTGATGCATCGCTTCGCCTTTGGCGCGACGGCGAAAACGATCGGCGGCGTCGAGTACCACAACGCGGTGCGCGGCGACGGCCAGCAGATCACGCGACCGCTATCGGGAACGCAGCAACGCGCGGCGCTGCGCATGCTGCTCACCGCAATGACTCCGCGTGAGCTCGCGATTCCGGATACCGTCATCACGCTGCTCGGTCCGCGACCCTTCAGCTACGAGCCGTACGTCGAGCTCCTGGGGTCACGCACTCGTCCCATATTCGACGAGCTTGGCGCAGCGCGCACGCTTTCGCAGATGGTCCTCGACGCGATTCTTCAGCGCGATCGCTTGGCGCGTCTGGTCCAATTCGCCGCGCATGACCCAGCGACGCTCAGCGTATGGGAGCTTCTCCAAACCATCGAGACGACGCTCTTGCCAACTGTGCCTGCCGGCAACGCCCGCGACCGTGCGCTGCAGCGCGTCGCCCAGCGCGCGTACGTCGACCGTTTGATAGCAGTCGCCGCGGACAAGGAAGCGTCGCCCGATGTGCGCGGCCTCCTCGACCACCGACTGCGGAGCCTCACTGCCAGCCTTGGTACCCGTTCGCGCGCGGCGTCCCGGCCGGAGGAGGCAGCGCACTTCAATGCGCTGGTCGCCGACATCCGCCGTTGGCTCGATAAGGGTGAGGCGCCGCCGTCGACCCCAGCGCTGCGAGCGCCCCCCGGCGACCCATTCGGGATGATCGCCGACGACTGGCGTGATGCGGAGCTGCCAGCGCGGCGGCGACCATGAAACTCGTACCGTAGTTCGGCGTACCAAATCGCATCTGCGGATCCTGCGGGCGATGCTGACTGGAGGCGCCATGTCGAAGTCTCGTTATGCACTGATTGCTACGCTGCTGCTCACCGTTCCCGGCATCGTATCGGCGCAACGAGGACGCCGCGGCCGCAGACCCACGCGGGCCAGTGAATACCAGGAGCCGCGCGAGCAACGCGCCGATCGCCATGGGTTCGGCGTCAGCTTCAACTACGGGCAGCCCACGGGTGAATTCAGTAACTATGTGAATCGCGGCTTCGGCGCGGACGGATTCTATCGTTTTTCGTTGGACCGCTACGGCATAGCCTCGCTGAGAGTCGGTGGGCAGTTCCTGATTTACGGCCATGAGCGCCAGCGCTTACCGCTGAGTTCCACGATCGGGAATCTCGTCATGGTCAATGTGAACACGTCCAACAACATCGTGGGCTTTGGTGGCGGGCTCGAACTCGCCGCACCCACTCCCGCCGTTCGGCCGTACGTCTTTGGTCAGCTCGGTACATCCTATTTCTACACGCAGACGTCGGTCGAGGGATCGTCGTCGCGAGAGGTCGATTTCGCGCGCACGACGAACTATCACGATTGGGTTTTCGCCCGCCAGCTGGGTGGCGGACTGCAGATCCCGTTAGGCCGCGCGCGTCGCGGGACGAGCGTTCTGCTCGACCTCGGCGCGACGTATACGTACCACGGCCCAACGCGTTATCTCAACGAGCAAGGCATCGTGAAGGTCGGCGAGGGGCAGTATCAGTTCAATCCGATCCAAAGCGACGCGAACCTCGTCACGTACCGCCTGGGGATCTCGTTCTCCGCACGTTAGGCACCGTTAGTCGAAGTCTTTCTTGCGCCGCTCCGCCTTTGTGCCGGAGCGGCGTTTCTTCGCGTCGAGGCGCGCCTTCTTCGCCGCCTTGGAGGGACGCGTGGGCTTGCGCTTCTTCGGGACGTGAAGGGCGGTCCGCACGAGCGCGACTAATCGCTCCGTCGCCAATGTGCGGTTGCGCGCCTGACTCCGCGTCACGTCGCACACGATGCGCAGATTCCCCGACGCGTCGCGCAGTCTTCCCAGCCGCTCCAGCACCCTTGTGCGTTCTTCCTCGCCAAGCGCGCGAGAAGTATCGGGATTCCACAGCAGCTCGACGCGCGACGATGTCGTGTTCACGCCCTGACCACCGGGGCCCGATGCTCGTGTCGCGCGCATCTTGAGCTCGGCGCGCGGGATGCGCACCGAGTCGGTCACCGCAATGTCGTCCTCGCGCACTAAGCAGGCACGCGTGCGCGCTCACGATGCACGCGCACAGCCGCGACTCGCCGCCCGTCCATCGCGACGACCTCGAGCTCGGCGCCCGGGATGCGCACGCGATCGGCGATCTTCGGTACACGCCCCAGCGCGCCGAAGACGAAGCCGCCTAACGTGCTCCACTCGCCCTCCGGAATGCGCAGGCGGTGATCGCTGCGCGCGTCGACGAGCGATATGGACCCCGCCAGCTCCAGCACACCGTCCACTTCGATCGCTTCGCGCGACGCCATGTCGTATTCGTCCGCGATGTCGCCGATGACTTCTTCCACGAGATCTTCCAGCGTCACGATGCCCGCAGTGCCGCCGTACTCGTCGAGCACGACGGCCATGTGCGCGCGCGTCTTGCGCAGATCGTCGAGCACACGCGTCGCCGCGCGCGTCGACGGCACGTACAGCGCCTCGCGCACGAAATCAGCGAGCCGGAACGGCACGGACTCGTCGTGCAGCCAGAGGTCTTTGGCCACGAAGACGCCGACGACGTCGTCCAGCGTTTCGCGATGCACCGGGTAGCGTGAGTAGCGCTCGCGCCGCAGCAACGCCCGCACCTCCTCCTCCGATTCGTCGATCTCCAGCGCCACAACTTCGGTCCGTGGGCGCATGACGTCGCGTACGCGCTTCTCGTGGAAATCGAAGACGCCCGCGAGCATCGCCGAGTCGCTCTCGTCCAGCGCCCCGTGCGCGCGTGACTGCATAACGAGCAACCGCAACTCTTCCGGCGAGTGCACCTGGTGCGCCTCGGTCATGGGCCGCAGACCCACCAGACGCAGTAACCAGTTCGCTGTTCCGTTCAATACAGCGATAAACGG
>DATBKN010000346.1:0-2339 GCA_036555845.1 Gemmatimonadaceae bacterium
ATATCGTGGCAGCGACTGCTGCTACGTCTCCAGCCTGCACGACGGAATGAACCTCGTCGCCAAGGAATTCATCGCTGCGAGAACGGACGAGCAGGGCGTGCTGATCCTGAGCCAGTTCACCGGAGCGGCGCGCGAGCTGGCCGATGCATTGATCGTGAATCCGTACGATCTCGAGCAGGCGAGCGCCGCCTTGTTCACGGCGGTAACGATGCCGGCGCGGGAACAGCGCGAGCGCATGCGCGCACTGCGCGCGCACGTGCGCCAGCACAATGTCTTCCGCTGGGCGGGTCGTATGCTGATGGACGCGGCAGCGTTCCGCCGGCGCGAGCAGTCGCAGGAGTTTCCCGCGCTGCGCCGCGCAGACGCTGCGTCGTTGATGTGAGATCTCTCTGGAGCGCCAACGGCATGCGCGCGCTAAGCGCCGCATGCGCCCGGGAAGAACCCGTCATTGTGGGATTCGATTTCGATGGAACGCTCGCCGCGATCGTGCAGAAGCGTGGCACGGCGCGCATGCGGCGCATAACGCGTAACAGGGTACTGCGGCTGGCGAAGGTCGTGCCCTGCGCGGTCGTTTCGGGTCGCACGCTCGCGGATCTCACGCCGCGCGTGCGCGGCATTCCATGGGCCGCCGTAATCGGCAGCCACGGGATCGAGCCGTTCTTTCGCTCCAAACCGCTCGCCGTGCGCGCGCGCAGCTGGCGCTCCCTGGTCGGCGCCGAGCTGGCGGCGATCAGCGATGTGGACGTGGAGCATAAGCCATACGGGATGAGCGTGCATTATCGTCACGCCCGCGATCCGCAAAAGGCCCGGCGCGACATCCAGTTGGTATTGGGGCAACTGGAAGATGCGCGCGTCCTGTGGGGGCCGAAGATCGCTGACGTTTTGCCGTTAGGCGCACCCGCCAAGGACCACGGCGTCGAACGCCTGCGTCGCAAGCATCGCGCGCGGCACGTCATTTATGTGGGCGACGCGGCCAACGATGAAGACGTCTTTCGCTTTGGCAAGAGCCGCGATTGGGTGACGGTGCGCGTCAAGCGCAGCGCGAGCTCACACGCCCGCTTCTACATCCCTGATCAACTGTCGGTGGATCGTTTGCTCGAAACCATCTACGAGCTAACAAGATCAAAAACCTGAGGTAAAAAGCTTCACTGGGAGGACGCAGAAAACCACCCCACCACCCAAGAACACAAAGAAGTTCAACTGCTTGGTTCAAATGATGCCTGTCGCCGCAACGCCGTTGCAGAGAAAGCAGTTGCTGTCCTTCGTGTACTTGCGTTGCTGTGCCGGTGGGGCTCTGCGATCTCTATGTCAGAGCTTTTGACCCTCGCCTAACAAGACAAACGCGGACCGGCTTGCGCCTGGTCCGCGTTTGTCCGCGTGGTCCGCGGTAAAGCAATTGTCAGGCTTACATCTTCGTTACGCTGAAACTGCCAACGTGCACGTCGAGGTTGTGATTCACGCGTAGCCCAGCCTGGCCGTTCATCGCCCCGAGTGCCGACCTCGCCGCCTTGTGCACTTCGGTGCCGTTGATGAGGAAGCGCACATTGTCGCCGACCTCGACCGCGACTTCGTTCGTCGCCTTCCCCGCATCGTCAGCCTTCTTCACCGCGGGATTCGCTGTCCAGTCGACGATCGTGTGCGTCTCGGCACCGGCGCGATGCTTGATCGTGAACTCACCCGTGCCGGCAACGACGATGTAGTAATACGTCTGATTGTCGGCCGAGACATTCTCACCGGCGAGGAAGATGCCGTAGGCCTCGCGATGCGCCGGCGCCTTTGTCTGCGTCAGCGACGCCTTCACTGTGTAATGCCCTGTCCCCGTGTTCGCGGGATTGAAGTAGATCGCCGCGGGCCCGCTCGTGACGTGGAATCCGGGTCCCATCGCTACGAACTTGAGATCTTCAACTTTCTGGTTCGGGCGATCGAGACGCGCCTGCCAACCGGCGACTTTCACGCCGCCATCGGCAACCTTCTTGTCAGGATCACTGGAGCTTTGCGCCGAGACCGCGATCGGCATCGCGAACGCGAGCGCGACTGCGACTTGGATTACTCTTTTCATGCTGCGCCTCCTTGGATAAAGCGCCGGGGATCAGGGTGTGACTTCGAACGGCTGAAGTACACTGAGCTTAGACCCGAGGTGCCTAGTCGGCCAGCAGTTGACCAATTGTTGACCGGGCTGATCCGGCGACTCACGCGCGGACCTGAAAACAGGGAGGTTCAGAAGCCGGTGCCTCTGCCAATCCCCGAACCCCGAACTAACGGCTCCACATCATCCACGCCGGTGCCGCTGTACTGGTGCGAGTACGGCCCAGAATCAGCGCCGCCGCTATTGGTTCTTC
>DATBKN010000347.1:0-10149 GCA_036555845.1 Gemmatimonadaceae bacterium
TGCTTTGAATTCCGCACTGAATGTGCGTTTGGCACGCGGGGGGCGCTCTGAACTTCCCGATGATCGCTTCACTGAACACCTCCGTATCACTTATGGTGAGGTGTCCACAAAATCGGGTCAACTCCACCGAATCTGGTCCTATCCGACATGTCCGCTTGATCCGAATAGGTTTTGCCGTTGACGTTTCTTAGGCGGAAACCGGGACCCGAGCGAGGTTGAGCTCAGCAAGCAAGGAGTTGAAGCGCGGCGATTGCCGTAGCGAATCGAGCGTCGGGTTCACGCCGATGTACACGACGAAGCCGCGGCGCTCGTCGCGCGCCTTGTACAGCCAGTCGACTGCTGCATCGACGTTGCCTAACGCCGCGTGCAGCATCACGAAGGCGGCGCTGGAGACGTATTCCGTACGTGCGCGCTGCTCGAGCTCGTGCTGGATCGCCAGCGCTTCGTCGCTGCGTCCCTGCCTGTGCAGCACGCCTCCAAGTCCAGCCAGGGAGTACGCCGACTGCGGCGTGTACAACAAGCCCTCGCGGAACGCCCGCTCTGCCTTCCGCAGCTCACCGAGGTGCATGTATGAGAAGGCGAGCCCGCGATGGGTTTCTTCGGACACCGGGTTCATCGCCGCCGCGCGGTCCAGATGCACGATCGAGTCTTCGTACCGCCGCGCGTAATAGGCGACGCCACCCCGGCTGCGCCGCGCCGAGACGGATGACGGATCCAGATCGACGGCTTGCTGCGCCTCCATGATCGCGCGATCGAAGTGGCCCTGCACAACGAGGGGAAAGGAGTACCACTGGTGCGTCGTCGCGTAGCCCGGACTCAACGAGACGGCGCGCTCGAAGTGTTTGATCGACTCCTGGAATTCCCAGTCGTGGATGAAGAGTACCCAGCCTAACGAGGCGTGAGCCTCGGCGAGGCCTTCGTCCAGGTCCAGCGCCTTGCGCGCGTACTTCTTCGCGTTCGCCATCCCTTCCGCCACTGGCACGTTGCGGTAGTCGAGCTGCAGCGCATGCGCGTCCGAGAGACCGCTGTACGCAAGTGCGTATGTGGGATCTTCGGCGATCGCAGCCTCGAAGTGCTTGATCGCCTCGACGGTGTCTTCGAACGTGCGCTTGTTCCAGGCAAAGCGACCGCGCAGATAGTGGCGATAGGCGACGGCGTTATCTGTATATCGCGGGGCCGCGACGTGCACGGACGTTGGAAGAAGTGTGGGACTCAACGCCGCCACAATCTCGGCCGACAGCTCGTCTTCCAGAGCAAACAGGTCATCGGCATCCCGATCGTAGCGCAGGGAGCGCTGCAGGCGTCCGTCCGCCGCGTTCGTTAGGCGAGCTGTGACGCGCAGCCGGCGGCCAATCTGGCGCACACTCCCTTCGATGACGCAATCGACCCCGAGGTCCATCGCAGTGCGCCGTACGTCCTGCGTGCGACCCTTGTACGCGAAGACCGATGTGCGCGAAGCGACGCGCAATCCTTCCACGCGGGTCAGCGCGCTGATCAACTCGTCGGTGAGTCCGTCGCTCAGGTACTCCGTGTCCGCGTCCCCGCCGACGGTGACGAACGGCAAAACCGCGACGGCGCAGGCCGATTCCATGGGCGAAGAAGCCGCAGCGACGGCCCGCGCTGACAATGCCGCGGCAAACTCGCCGGCGGTTGGGAAGCGCTCGTTAGGATCCCTGGACAAAGCGCGCATTAACGCGGCCTCGACGGCGGGGCTCACGCTCGGACGCTGTCGCCGGATCGGCAGCGGAGTCTCGATAAAGCGCCGCATGATCACCTGGCTGGCAGTCGTGCCGGCGAAGGGTGGCTGACCGGCCAGCATCTCGTACAGCACGCACGCCAGGCTGTACTGATCGCTGCGGCCGTCGATCTCGCTATCGCCGGCAGCCTGCTCCGGGCTCATGTAGTGCGGAGTGCCAACAGCGAGACCTGGCGTCGTCGTGCGCGCATCCGCGTCCGTGCCGGCCCGAGCGACGCCAAAGTCCGAAAGCGTCGGCTCACCTTCCTGCAGGAAGATGTTCGACGGTTTGATATCGCGGTGTACAACGCCTTGTCGGTGGGCGTAGTCCAACGCGCGAGCGATCGACGCCGCAATGCGAATCGCCTCGTCGACATCGAGCGGTCCTTCGCGCTGCAGGCGCTCACCTAACGTGGCCGACTGGAGAACCGGCATGACGTAGTACAGCGCGCCGCCGCATTCTCCTGAGTCGAAGAGCGGAACAATTCCAGGATGCACGAGATTCGCCGCGATCTTGATCTCGCGGAAAAACCGCTCAGCCTCCATCGCTCCCGAGCGCTGCGCCGGATCCAGGATCTTGATCGCCACTCGGCGCGCGTTGGTGCGGTCGTGTGCGAGGTAGACGGTCGCCATGCCGCCGCGGCCGAGCTCGCGCTCCAGCTCGTAGCGGTTGCCAATTGCCGCCTGCAGTTCAGCCGGTACAGTCATCTGCTGGAGAATAGCCAGCGACCCGTGGCCTGACGAGGAATTCCGAAGCCCTTAACGCGCGACGGGGCGCCGTGCTTCGGCGCCCCGTTCCCAGCTGTGATGCAGCGAGACTTACACAGCAGCGATGACGCTTGACACGATGACGTTTTGCGCGGGCTCGATTCTCGGTTGGCCAGGATCGATTCCCAAACTGCTCAGAATTGGAATCAGCGTATCGCCGAATTGTTGGAAGGCTTCGACGCTGGTCCACACATCGAGTACCTGAAGCGCGTTATCGGTTCCAAAGCAGACGTGGTACTCGCGACCTGCGGGATGGCCGACTCCGGCCGCCTTGAGTCGGCGGATGACTTCGTCGTACTTCGGTTTGGACATCCCGACGGGAGTGAAATGAATGGCGACTGACATAGGGGATAGGGGTAGGGGTAGGGATAGGCTTCGCTCTGGCCTCTGGCCTACATCGCGCTTTTCAACGATGTCGTTCTTGAGCGATCCGATGATGCCTAACAATTCGCCTTTTTCTTTCGCGGGCACACTGAACTTGTCGAGCGACGCGGTGAAGTGTCGCACCGAGGCGTTCCACTGTTCTTCGGTGATCCCGAGCCCCTTGTGCGTCGTCTTCATGTCGCGCCCGGTGTAAATGCACGGGCCCCCGGCCGCGGCACAAACTTGCTCGATGACGAGCATGCGCAGCTTGCCGACCGTGTTCTGCGAGTGGCCCTTGAAAAACGGCGCGATCAACGGCTCGTTCGCGAGACGCCCGAGGAAGTCGTCGGTGACGGCGGCGATCGCGTCGTAACCACCCAAGCGTTTGTAGAGCGAGTTGCTCATGTTCGCTTGCGCGCCGGCGTCGACATGAATTGCCGCAACCAGGAACGCGGCGCCGGCAGTCCGCGTGAGAGCAGATCTGAACGACATCACACCTCCCGGGGATGGGGTTCTCGTTGCATCGGCGAGAACCGGTCGCCGACGTTCGAGCGCTTTCGGTATTTCAACCTCTCTGTACGACGCTCGCGCTTGCTCGGATTGGCGCGGTTGCGTCGCGATTTGCGCCTTGCTCGGATTTGTTGTGTCCCGGTAGCTTACCCGCGCCTCGGCGTCGTTTCTGTTCACGCCGTTCACGTTTGACGGTGGGCGCCAGGGAGCGCCGCCGCGTGCACTACGCCTAAAAGCTCTTCTCACATGAAGCTCGCAGCACGCCGTGTCGATTGGTCGGCACTCAAAACTCCCCTCGCCGCAATTCTCCTTCCGGCCACAACTGAACTGCCAGCCGCCCTCCGCGCGCTCGATGGCGCGGTCGGCGGAGCGCTGAGCCGCAGCCTCGAGCAGCGCGTCTTTCGCGGTGCGCGCGACGAAGTCATGCACATCGACGGCGGCGGCGGTGCGATCGAACGAGTCCTGCTGATCGGCTATGGCTCGGGGTTCGCAGATCTCGCCAACGCGTTGCGGCGCGCAGCGGCAATCGCCGCTCGTCAGGCGCAGCGTCTCGGCGTCAGCGCAATGAGCATTTGGGCCGGCACCGCCGATCAGCGCGCCCTCGAGGCGATCTGTATCGGTGCTCAGCTCGGGGCCTGGGAATACACCGAGCTCAAGACACCGCCGCCGCCGGCAGACAAGCGCCTATCGCTCGCGTCTGCCGAGCTGCTTGCAGCCGACGCACGCCGCGCGGGGCGCGCTGTGGCGAGCGCGCAGGCCATCGGCGAGGGTTACGCGCTCGCACGAAGGCTCGGGATGATGCCTGGCAACATGTGCACGCCGCAGTACCTCGCGGAGCAGGCCGGCAGCATCGCCAAGCGGCACAAAATGCGCCTAACGGTGCTCGGGCGTCGCGAGATGCAAAAGGCCGGCATGGGTGCCTTTCTCGCCGTTGCCCAAGGGTCGCCGGAAGATCCGCAGCTGGTCGTGCTCGAGTATAGCCGCGGCAAGAAAGGCGAGGCGCCGATCGCACTCGTTGGAAAAGGAATGTGCTTCGACACCGGTGGCATCTCGATCAAGCCGGCTGAGCGCATGGAGTGGATGAAGTACGACATGTGCGGGGCGGCTGGTGTGCTGGGGGCACTCGAAGCAATTGGACGGCTCGGCCTGCGCACGAATGTCATCGGGATTCTCGGTGCAACCACGAACATGCCGTCGGGGACGGCGTATAAGCCGGGCGACGTGGTTCGCGCGTCGTCAGGCAAGACGATCGAGGTCATCAATACCGACGCTGAAGGTCGCATGGTGCTGGCCGACTTGCTCACGTATGTGAAGCGCTTCGCGCCGGCCGTCGTTGTCGATGCCGCGACGCTTACTGGCGCGTGCGTGATCGCGTTAGGCAATACCGCGACCGGTATCTTCGCTACCGAGGAGCGGCTCGCCGGTGAGGTGAAGCGCGCCGCGGAGCGTGCCGCCGAGCCCGGCTGGCAGCTCCCGCTTTGGGATGACTACCGCGAGCAGATCAAGTCCGACGTAGCGGATATCAAGAACACCGGCGGTCGAGCCGGAGGCGCGATCACAGCCGCGATATTCCTCAAGGAGTTTGTGGACGGATACCCGTGGGCACACCTCGATATCGCCGGAACAGCATACAGCGAGACGGACCTCGGGATGATGCCGCGGGGTCCGACGGGCGTTCCGGTGGGTACGTTCGTGGAATTTGTGCGGGGGAGGGTGCGCTGAACCTCGGCAGGCTCGTTAGGCTTTCCTGCGGCCTCGGCCTCCTGGTCGGGGCCGTTTTGCACACGTCCCTCGTGCACGCTCAGGATACGACACGCGCACGGGTCGATACGGCCGCAATCCGCCGAGCGGCGATGCGCGATTCCATCGCGAAGGATTCGACGCAGCGGGCTAACGCTCGGCGCGACAGCATCGCCGCGGTGCGCGCAGCGGACACGATCAAAGCGCCCATTGCGCCATTCGCCGCGCCGCCTCTTGCCGACATCGGGCGGACGTATCGCTGGAACCGCGACGAATTGTTCGCGACGGGCGCGCTCACGCTCAATGACCTTCTCGTGCGGGTCCCGGGCGTCGTGACGTTCACGTCCGGATGGCTCGCGGCGCCGCAAGTCGCCGGGATCGGTGGAGAGTTTCGTACGGTGCGCGTCTTCATCGACGGTTTCGAGTACGATGAAGTCAACCCGCGCGCCGGACACGCGCGCGATCTCTCCGTGATTCCGCTGTGGACAATCGATGAGGTCCGCGTCGAAGCCACCGGGCGCGAGGTGCGCGTCCACCTAACGACGTGGGCGGTACGGTCGACGACGGCGTCGACGCGCGTGGATGTCGCGACCGGCGACTACGGCACCAACCTGTATCGTGGCTACTACGGAAAGCGCTACGGCGGCGGCGGGATGCTGCAGTTCGGCGCGTATCAATACAGCACGCAGGACAACCAGCTCGGCGACGCCGATCATCTCGCGCTCATGGCGCGCGCTGGGTGGGCGAAAGGGCGCTTCAGCATGGTGGGGACGTACTACACGCTCGGTCTCGATCGCGGCGAGCAGCTGCGTCTGGCCGTAACGCCGCCGCGTCCCAACATGGCGCGCCAGGAGTCGCGCTACACGCAGGCGCACGCTCGCGTGGCCTATGGCGACCCCTCGCAAACCGGTTTTTGGGCGCAGCTTGGCGCCGGCTCGTTCGAGTTCAAGCTCACGCGCGGCGACAGCGTCCTCGTTAGGCAGCAGCCCGGCCAAACCGTCCCGGAGACAACGATCGTCAAACGAGACACGACGCGTATCCGCCCACAATACCTGGCAGCGATGGGCTACAGCGCAGGCCCGCTTCGTCTGAGCGTGACATCGCGGGCGCGCGATGTTCAGAGCAAGATGTATGTGTCCGCCAGCGTCCGTGCGGCTGCGGTTTACGAACGCCTCACAGCGAGCGTGCACGCCGAGCAACACATGCTCGACTCCAACCGCACCATCGACGCGACGGTCCGTGTCACGCCGCTTCCGTTCCTGGCGCTTTCAGCGACAGTTGGGCAAACGGCGCCGGTATCGTCCGCGGAGCGCCCCACAACGATCGCGGGGCGTGCCGAAGCAGGCGTTAGGCTCGGACGCGTCTGGTTCACCGGCGGTGCGCTCATGCGCGACACTGCGCTCCTCGTCGCACCGATCGCATTCGACACGGCATTTCAGCCGATCTCGGAAGGGCGCCTAACGGGGACGTTCGCCACGATCCGCGGCAAGTTCCTGGGCGACCTCGGACTCGACGTTGTCGGCGTGCGCTGGAACACCGAGGGCTTCTATCGGCCGCAGTACCAAACCAGATCGCAGCTCTATATCGACACGCAGTGGCGCAGCTCGGTGCCCAGCGGCAACCTCAACATCCTCGCGGCCGTCACACACGAGTATCGCAGTCGAACCTTTTTCCCCGTCGCGGCCCCTGGAATACCTGAAGCCTCCGACGTCTATCGCACATGGGGGCTGTTACTCGAGGTGCGGATTCTCCGCGCGGTGCTGTCTTATCAGTTCCGCAATATCCTCGGGTTCCCGTACGAGCAGGTGCCAGGCTACCTCATGCCGAGGCAGACAAACTTTTATGGAGTTAGGTGGAATTTTGTGAACTGATTGGATCGGCGAACAACAGAGCGCCTGCGTCTTCCTGGGTGTGAACTCCGAGCGGAAGCTGTGAGCGATCAGCTGAGAGCTGCATGAAGCTGCGAGCGAGTAGTGCCGGCTGCCGTGCGCGGGGCAGCGCTGCCGACAAACGCTGTTGACCACTGCGCTGAAAAACTCTTCCGCTGCTAGCTGACTGCACGCAGCTTCGCGGAGGAGCTCCACTCTGGGCTCAGGAGCGAGAGCCGGAATCGGGTTGCCTGCGCAGATCCAGCGCCGTCGGTTTGACAAAGCCATTGAATACCAATAGGTTACGCCGCCACTCATGATACGAAGCATGACGGGCTATGGCGCGGCGGAGGGAACCGTAGGGCGATCGCGCGTCTCGATCGACGTTCGTTCGGTCAACCATCGGTTTTTCAACGTCACGATCAAACTCCCGCCAGAGCTCAATAGGTGGGAGGGCGAGGTTCGCGAAGCGCTCAGGCAGCTCGTCACTCGCGGGCATGTAACGCTGAGCGCACGCTACGAACGACTCGGCGAGGCCACGGCCAACATCGACGAGGCACGTTTCGCTGCCTCCGCCGCGATGCTTCGTGCGTTGCGCGACAAGTACGGTTTGGGTGGAGACGTCGACGTGGCCACTGTGCTGCGATTGCCGGACGTCATCGCCCCGTTAGGCGAGCCGAGCGCAGAGGACGGGAGTGAGCTGGCCAAGCTCGTCGCGAGCGCGGCGGCGAAGCTGCGCGACTCTCGTGAACGAGAAGGGGCGAAGCTCCGCGATGAGATCGTGCAGCGACTCTCTGTGATCGATGGTGCGATGGCTCGGATCGGCGAGCGTGCGCCGCAACGAGTGCTGGAGCATCGCGACCGGCTGCGCGAGTCCATCCGCCAGTTGGCGGCGGGCGTCGCTGTAGACGAGCAGCGATTGGCGCAGGAGGTCGCCGTACTCGCCGACAGGCATGATGTGCAGGAGGAGTTAGCACGTTTCGCCGTGCACCTTGGCGCCTTTCGTCAGACGCTGGAGGCAGACCGAACGGATTCAGTCGGCAAGCGCCTGGGCTTTCTGCTCCAGGAGATGCTACGCGAGGCGAATACGATAGCGAGCAAGGCGAATGATGCCGGGATGCAGGGCGATGTGGTGACGATCAAAGAGGAGCTGGAGCGGATCCGGGAACAGGTGGAGAACCTGGAGTGATCCCGTTTCCCATCGTGCTGTCGTCGCCCTCCGGCGGCGGCAAAACGACAATCACCCGGATGCTGCTGGCGAAACGGCAGGACGTGGGGTATTCCGTGTCCTGCACGACCCGTCAGCCGCGGCAGGGCGAAGTCGACGCGCGTGACTATTTTTTCATAAGCGCCGACGAGTTTCGTGAGCGGCGCACGCGTGGTGAGTTCGCCGAGTCGGCCGAGGTCCACGGGAACCTCTACGGCACGCTCAAACGCGAGGTCGAAAGGGTGTTGGGGTCGGGGCGCCACATCGTCATGGACATCGATGTGCAGGGGGCGCGGCAGTTCGTCGCCGCGTACAAGGAGTCGGTGCTCATATTCCTGCTCCCGCCGTCGGCGGACGCGCTCATCGAGCGCCTAACGAGCCGGAATACGGATGGCCCCGATGATGTGCGGCGCCGGCTCAAGGAAGCGAGCGCCGAGCTCGCAGCGGTGGGTGATTATCATTACGTGGTCGAGAACGATGCCCTGGAATCTGCGTACGACCAGGTCTCGGCCATTATCGACGCCGAAGCGGTGCGTCACGCAAGGCAGGCGAGTATCGACGGGCGCGTGCGCGCCCTGTCGCAGGAAATTCAGAAACGACTGAGCGCGCTGTAGCGCGCGGAGAGAAATCGAATGCGAGTGTTCACGCCCGATGAATCCACGATCAATGCCGCGAACAAGTACCTGGCCGTGCTCGTCGCGGCCAAGTATGCGCGCGTGCTGAATGCGTTTCCGCGCGACCGTTCCGGACCGCGCGAAAAGAAGCTCACGACGCGCGCGATGGAGGAGCTGACGGCTGGCGCGATCGACTATCGCGTCCTTCCACGCGGGCGCGCGGAGTAACGCCGTCCGTCCATTCGATGGGCGCCGGATCCTCCTGGGGGTCACGGGAGGAATCGCCAGCTACAAATCGGCGTGGCTGGCCCGCCTGCTGACGCAGAGCGGTGCGGTTGTCGATGTCGTGCTTTCCCGCTCGGCGCAGGAATTCATCGGCGCCGTCACGTTCGAGGCGCTGACAGGACGGCGTGTTTTCTCGGAGCTCGTCGCCGCCGGCCATGCGCTCGATCACATCAAGCTGGCGCAGAACGCAGAAGCGGTGGTCGTAGCGCCGGCGACAGCGGATTTTCTCGCGCGCGCCGCGAGCGGACAGTCGGCGGACTTGTTAGGCGCCGTGCTGCTCGCCACGCAAGCGCCCGTCCTGCTCGTGCCGGCCATGAACGACCGCATGTGGGTGCACCCGCAAACAGTGCGCAACGTGGAGCATCTCAGAAAGTTGGGCTACGGCGTTTTGGAGCCTGACACCGGGCCGCTCGCGTCCCAGGAAGAAGGGAGCGGGCCCGGCCGCATGCCGGAACCGGAAGCGATACTCGCTCACTTGGCGCGTCGACTCGAGTCGATTGGTCCGCTCTTCGGTAAACGCGTTGTCGTTTCCGCGGGTCCGACACGCGAGCCGGTTGATGCCGTGCGCTATGTGTCAAATCGCAGCAGCGGAAAAATGGGAGTCGCCGTGGCAGCGAGCGCGTGGCGACGCGGGGCCGACGTCGTGCTCATTCACGGGCCGCTCGGCGTGCCGCGCCCTGTGGGTGTACGGACAATCGCCACAGAAACGACCGAAGAGATGGCGGCGGCGGTGTCGCGTGAGCTGCGCGACGCGCAGGTGCTCGTGATGGCGGCGGCACCTTCAGATTTTCGGCCGGCACAGACGCAGCAAGGCAAAATCAAAAAGGGATCTGCGGACCTCAACATTCAGCTGACGCCTGCGCCTGACATTCTGATGGACAGCAAGCCACATCGCGCGCCGAATCTCATTGCCGTCGGCTTCGCGCTCGAAACCGAAAACGCGGTGGAATACGGCCGCTCCAAACTGAAATCGAAAGACCTCGACTTGGTCGTCGTCAACGACGCCACTGAACCGGGCGCCGGTTTCGAGGTGGATACGAATCGCGTGACGCTGATCGG
>DATBKN010000348.1:0-3888 GCA_036555845.1 Gemmatimonadaceae bacterium
CCATCGCCACTGCATCGTTCACCGCGCCATCGAGATCTCCGACGAGCTGCCGATGACCGTACGGATCCTCACCGCCTGTCGACGCCTCCGGCAACGCCTTGTCCCCCAGACGCGCGCGCCATTTCGAAACGGCAACGGCGGTCTGACGTCGCCACGACGCGAGGACCGGCGCGGCGTACTGGTAGCGATCGATCCCTATCAGTAGGGCGCGTCGCGTCTGCGCGTGCGCGCAGTCGACGCGCAGGAGCAGCGCTGAGGCGAGCGCGAGGCAACAACAAATGCGGCCCACGTTAGGGCGAGCATCTAAGGGTGGACGACCAGGATGCCGCTTACGGATTCAGGCGCCAGGTGAAGTTGTCGCAGACGTCGCGCGATGACGGGCCCCAGGAATAGTACGAGCCGTCGTCAAAGACCGCGCGCGCATAAAGCCGTCGCACTGAGCAGCCGTAGTAGCCGTACGAATCCCCGTACGGCGATACGGTGCCGACATAGTCTCCGTCCACGTAAATGCGAATGACCCATAGCGTGCGATTGTCGACGTGTAGAACGCCCGTCGTCGCGCCACGCGTCTTCGGCCCGCCCTTGGCCGGCGGAGCAGGCATGGTTGCGTTGGCGTGATTGGCCGGCAGTGAATCGGATTTGACGTTAGGGTCAGCCGTAGCGCCGCGGCTCTTTACGCCCTTCACGCTGACGACTTCCTTGCCAGTCACTTGGGCGCTCGCGCTGCGGAGCGGAAGAACCACGGCGGCAGCTGTCACCATGGCGAAAACGATCGGTCTCAGATTGCGCAGAAGGTTGTGCGACATCGCGACTCCAAAAGAAGTGAGGTGGGCCAAAGGCCCGGGGGGAGACGGCACTAGAATGCCGTGCAGCCTGTGGTTGTCAATGAGACCGACACGCCGGGCCGAGTCGCCGTTCCATCGATGACAGTCCGCTCCCTGGCCGTCATGTAGCCGGTGAACTGACAGGCATTCCTAACCGCGCACGCAATACAGAGTGCGCAGTGCCTGCTAAACACTGGAGCTTTCATGCGTCCCCGGCGGTTGTTGTCACCTGTAGTGGAGTCTGCACGACTGACCAAGCAGAGCCGGCTTCCGAGTCTCGCGGCTGATTTGGCCTTGGCTCGCCGAGCGACCGAGCGAGAGGAATCGGCCTGGAAGGAGCTCTATGCAATGGCGCAGGCGCTTCTATATAACGTGGCCTGGCGCTACGGCTTGGATGACGAACGGGAAGATCTGCTGCAGGACGTCATGGAGCGGATGCTCGGAAAGATCCACACGTATCGCGGTGAGTCGCCGCTGCGCGTCTGGGTCGCCTCGGTCTGTTACAACCGGCTGCGCAACGCCTATCGCGCCGCGCGTCTCGAGCGCCGGGTCATGCAGCCGGCATCGAGTGACGTCGAGCATCGAGCAAGTGAGCAGCGGAGTGACGCACGCGCCATTCGGTCCAGCGAGCGTTCGTTCACGATTGCGGCCGTGGCAGCGCTGGGCGAGGCGCAACGCAGAGTCATCATGCTTCGGCTCGTGGACGAACGCTCCGTCGATGAAACTGCCCGGACACTAGGCCTGCCAGCCGGAACCGTGAAATCGCGCCTGGGTCGTGCGCTGGGTCAGCTTCGCGATGCTGTTGTGGTCGGGAGGGACGGCCGGTTGAGCGAGGAACAGAGGGGAATCGCCATGCGTCCGCCGGCCGCTTGATCGGAAGGAACGGGTGGTCGGGGCGGAGTGTCCGCTTGTAGACTGCGCGTGTGACTGCGATGCTGTCGTCGTCATGTGGCGCGATTGAATAACCATGCTGTCGCCCCTTGTTCTCACGAAGCGAGTGTGCGCCGCCGATCGACGGGGCGTACGCATCGCGTTACTGGCGTTGCTAGCCGCCTTATCGAGACCGGCTGGTGCCCAAAGCACTGCGGACAGCGCGTCGGCACTGCTACAGCGCGGCGTTAGGCAGTTCATTACCAGTCCGGACTCGGCCGTCCAGTCGTACCAGGCTGGACTCCGGCTCGCCCGCGCCAACGGCAATAAGAATGTCGAAGCGACGGCGCTGCTGAACCTCGGGATGATCTATCGCCTCATGGCGAGGCCAGATTCGGCGCTCACGTATTCTCGCTCGGCTCTTTCGCTCGCCCGTGCGATTGGAGACAAATCCGCTGAGGCAAGAGGGCTTCAAGCCTACGGCGGCGCGTTAGGGGACATGGGCGCGAACGATTCAGCTCTCGTCTATTCTCGAGCGGCATTGGCAATGCTTCGAGCGCTCTCCGACAGCTCATTCGAAGCGGCAGCGCTCAGCAACATCGCAAACGCGCTGCGCGCGACGGCCCAACCTGATTCCGCGATCGAGTACTACTTGGCCGCTTTCAAAATTTTCGTCGCCTTACGCGACCGTAACGCTGCCGCGGTGACGGCGTACGGTATGGCGACCGTGTTGTTCGAGACCGGTCAAATCGATTCGGTCATGAGCCTCCTTCGCACGGTGCTCGCCGTTTCGACGAGCACCGGCAATCGCGGGCTGCAGGCGAAGACGCTCGACGATATCGGGAAGTTGTTTCTCCAGTTCGGCGAGCCCGACTCCGCGCTCGCCTACATCGGATCGGCCCTCTCCATAACCCGCGCGTTAGGCGACCGCAAATCCGAAGTGGGGCTTCTGGCAAGTGTCGGTGCGGTTTATCACCGCACCTCGCGCGCTGATTCAGCGCTACGCTACTATCGCGCGGCGCTGGCTCTTGCTCGCGACATCGGAGATCTAGCCGGCGGATCGTTGACAGTGAACGCCATCGGGCTGCTCTACCGCGACATGGGCCAGCCTGACTCGGCGTTCGCATACATGCAGTCAGCGCTCACGCTCAAGCGCCAGATCAAGGACCGCAGTGGGGAAGGGACTGTACTCAACAACATTGGTCTGTTGTACTGGGGAGTCGGCCAGACCGACTCGGCGCTCACCTACTTGCGGGCAGCGCTTCCAATCAAAGTCGCCGTCGTTGATCGAAGCGGCGAAGCGATCCTGCGCGGAAACATTGGCCTCGTGTACTCTGACCTCCGCAATCCGGATTCTGCGCTGGCTTACCATCGAGCATCGCTCGCCATTGCACGCAGCATTGGCGATCGCACGAGTGAGGGAACCACGCTCAGTAACATCGGCGCGGTCTACCATTTGTTGGAGCAGCGTGACTCGGCGCTCAAATACTATCGAGAAGCTTTGCCGATCAGACGTGCGGTCGGCGACCGCAGTGGCGAGGCGATGACGCTCAGCAATCTCGGCGACACCTATGCTGCCATGGGGCAGCTTGGCGCAGCCTTGGCACTGCTCGATAGCTCCATGGCGGTATTTGCCAAAGTCCGTTTGCGAACCGGCAGTGACGCGAGCGCGGTGGCGTTCGCCGAGCAGCAACGGTCGTCCGCCGAGCTCTGGGTGATTACGTGGCTGCAGATCGCTGCGCAGTCGTCAGGCGGCGTCACGTCCGCACTCGGCGCCGCCGAGCGAGGACGCGCGCAGGGTTTGAGAGACTTGCTCGCCCGCTCCGGCGTAGCGGCAGCACCTAACGCGAACGACATGCTGTGGGCTCGCGACACCGTGCCCGGAGCGAATCTCAGCGACGAAGCGGAACAGGCACTCGCTCCGCTGCGACGCGCACACAGCGCGGTGCTCTACTACTTCCTCGGCGGCGATACGCTGACCACGTGGCTGCTCACGCCAGCGGGCAAGCTTTCCATGGCCAGCCGAGTCGCGGTGAGGGGCGACAGCGTCGCGAGGCTCGTGCGGCAATTGCGCGCTGCCCTTGGCGCCGACGCAGCGCGCACGCGTATGGCGCGCGGCGAGGCATTGGAACAGGAGCGCGTGGCCGCGCAGCGTATACCTAACGAGCCGGCTCAGGCGCGCGGAGTAGAGGAC